>WQSF01000016.1 GCA_009788065.1 Treponema sp. | reverse complement strand
GTTTTTAAAAACGGAGCAGGAGGGATTCGAACCCTCGGTACCCTTTAGGGGCACAACTCCTTAGCAGGGAGCCCGATTCGGCCTCTCTCGCACCGCTCCAAAAGTTTTTTACAGTTTTGCCGCACAGGGGGATTCGAATCTTCTCTGTGTTAGAGCAAATTGTAAGGTTATATAGAGTTTTACGCAGTAAAACTCCAAGCTTAAAAATGCGAAGCATTTTTAAACAACGGAGCAGGGGGGATTCGAACCCCCGGAACCTTTCGGCTCAACGGTTTTCAAGACCGCCTCCTTCAACCGCTCGGACACCGCTCCCTATATTGTCAAATTAAATGTACACAAGACGGAGTCTTTTGTCCAGTCTGTTAATAATAGCGGAAATATAATCTTTGAGCAAGAGAATTCTAGTTTTGCCTGACGGATTGACGAATTTGGCTGTCATTAAAACCGTCAATCAGTTTGACTATTTCAAGCCAGTGATTGGCTTCTCTTTCTGAGGTGTAAGGGCCGAGTCTTACGCGGTACCAGATTCTGCCGTTTATTTCACGGTTTTCAATTATTGAAGTTATGCCTTTCGCCGCAAGTAATTCTTTGGCGTCTTCAGCTCTGACTTGCGCGGAAAATGCGCCTGTCTGCACCCAAAAATCATTAATTGTTTTTGCGAGCGCCGGTGTCGGTGTTCTTACAGCGGTCACCGTTCTTGCCGCCGCGGGTTTTGTTTCCGCTGGTTTTACAGCGGTAACGTTTTGAACAGGGTTTAACGCGGCAGATTCAGGCACTGTGATTACAGAAACGGTCTCGGAGATTGTCTGCGCGTTTGTATCGGGAACAGCCGCCGCGGATGGCACCGGTATTTTAATTGTCAGTCTGTCGCCGTTAATGGAATCGATGTCATCAAAAGTTAATTCATTGCTAAGACTGAAGTTGGGTTCCTGAACGCCGATTATCGCCGGCTGAGGAGGCAGTATTTCCTGATAAGACTGAACAGGTTCGGAAAAGGGATTTGACGATGTGATCGCGGGCGCTTGAATCTGTGTTTTAGGCGTTAAGACAATTATCGCGACTGTAATTGTCACCAGTAAAAACACGCCTACAGAAACAGCTACCAATAAAAGTTTTTTCATTTCTTTGTCCATTTTAATTAATCCCCTTTACAAATGCGTCAATCCGGTGTTCCAGCCTCCGGGAGCCGCGAGACCCATGATTATGGTTCTCTATTCTATAAATTTCGGCGTTTATTGATAAATATTGAGTGAAGAAATCCTTTTGGGAAGAGAAACGCTTGATTATTTGACTATACGAAAGATTGTCGCGCCGCCTTGCCCTTAGTATCCGCGTTAAAAGAGGGGCGGAAACAAGAATGATTTTTTCCAGTTTATTAAAAACCGACGAGCGGTGGAGCAAGGCGGCGTTTATAACGCAATGGCCTTTTTGCGCGGTTATCCAGTCATCGGTTAAACGGTTTACAGGAGGATGTACGATGGCCTCAAGAGCGGCAAGTTCGCCGGGTTGTCCGAAAACACGCCTGCCAAGAAGCCGTCTGTCCAGAACGCCGTCCTGTGTTTTCAAATCCTCGCCGAATCGGGTAAAAATGCTCTCTTTTTCGGTTTCCAGAACCTTATACCCCAATTTATCAACATCCAGAACAGGAAGTCCGCGCGATTCAAGAAGTGTCGAAATATGGTTTTTCCCAGCGCAGTAGGGGCCTGTTAATCCTATAATCATATTAAAAGATCGGCATAAACCGCTCTATGGCTAAATACGCATTTTTATGCTATAATTAAAAAAGATATGAAATCGAAGTATATTCTGTATACCATTTTGCTCATATTAATTGGCAGCGGTTCGTTTTTATTCGGGTTGATATCGTGCCAGACAGCCAATAGCGCGTCCGCCGGCGAAGAGCAGGTGTCAGGCGGCGCGAAGCAGGAGACCCAGACTTCGGTTTTGCCAAAAACAAGAGGAAGTGTTTCCTCGTTATTAATACCGGATATTGATTCAGAAAAAGGAACGCAAAAACCCCTCTTTGATAAAACAAATCAAATATTAAAAGTATGGACATCCCTTAAAACCATGAACGGCGTTATCAATGTTATGCAGTCCGCGCAGGTAAGAGGTAATTATTTTATAGAAAGTTCCGTTAATCCGGTTGAATTTTTAACTCCGTTTGAAAGCGCTCTTGGTAAAGTATCCGCCATGATTTTAAGAGCGTTTTCGGTTATTACTTTTCAAAAGGTACTGCTTTCAATCGCAGGGTACCTTGTTTTCCTTATATTGATACCGCTGTGCGTTTTAATCGCTTTGATTATTTTATGGACGCATGAAGATAAAACAAAATTACACAGGATTTTTATTTCATCTGTTTTAGTAAGTATTATTATTCCTCTCGCGATTCCCGCGTCGATTCAGGTGTCTTCGCTTTTAGGCAATAAGATCATGGCGAATGAAATTAATACCCTTGTCGCTTCCATAGAAGAAAAAGGCAAAACAGCCAAAACAATGGAAGATGATATAACAAGAACGCGAAGGACAGGAAACTCGATAATTAATTTCATGCCCAGAGTAAGAGATTTAAGCGACTCGATGATTGACGACGCTGTTAAATATTATATTATTTTTCTGTTTATAAATATTATTTTCCCAATCCTCGCGCTTCTTATTATTTTCTTCCTGACAAGGTATGTTGTCAGATTGATTTTAGGCAAATAAAAAAATACGGCATTAAATTTCTATTTTAAATTAATCTTCGCCAAGAAATTGTTTAATTGCCGCTGTCGAAAAACCTTCGTTTTTTAACAAGTGTTTGACGGATCGGGCGCCGTCTTCGCTGTTATTTCTTCCGCCTGCTTTTCGCGCGTGTTTTTTTACAAACCGTACAATAAGCGACGCTTCCGCCTCTTCATCTAACACGCTCGAAATGGCGGCTTTTGCGTCTTCATGTTCGATGCCTTTCGCGCAGAGCGAAGAAAGCAGCCGGCGCGGGCTTCGCGTCAGCCGCATCCGCGATTCAAGCCAAAGGCGCGCAAAGCGGCTGTCGTCAATTAATTTTAATTCTGTAAGTTTAGAGATTACTTCGCTGATACTCGCAGGATCGCATTTACGCTTTTCCAGCTTGAGCGCGAGCCCGCGGGAACATTGCTCCGCCCTTGCGACCAGGCGCAGAGCGATTTTCTCTGCGTGTATATAAGCGGTAGTTGTATTGTTTTCGCTTTTTTCCAATACTAGCGTTTGGAGAACTGGAAGCGTCTGCGGGCGCCGGGACGGCCGTATTTCTTACGTTCAACCATGCGCGGATCGCGTGTAAGGTAGCCGTTTGCGCGAAGGCTCGCGTAATTGGCTTGCTCAACCTGACAGAGCGCTCTCGCAAGACCGTGACGGCAGGCTCCCGCCTGACCGTTGCTGCCGCCGCCGTAAACGTTGATTAAAACGTCAAACTTATTTTCGCATGCTGTCACCATTAAAGGCTGGCGAACCATTTGAACATGCTCGCCCATCGGGAAATAAACGGCGATATCTTTGTCATTGATGGTGATCTTGCCGCTTCCGTCACGGACATAAACCCGCGCTACCGAAGTTTTTCTTCTTCCTGTACCTATTCCAAGATTCTTAATCATGTATTCCTCTTACGCCTCTATCGGCTCTGGTTTTTGACTGCTGTGCGGATGATCGGCGCCGGCATAAATTTTTACGTTTTTCGCCATTTTCCTGCCGAGCGGTCCCTTGGGAAGCATACCTTTAATTGCCAACTCCAGCGGCATTGTCGGGTGCCTTTCAATCACTTTCTCGAAATTATTGGCGCTTAAGCCCCCGACATAGCCTGAGTGCTTGTAATACATCTTCTGCTGGGCTTTTCTGCCCGATATGGCGATTTTATCCGCGTTTATAATAACAATAAAATCCCCAATTTCTTGATGGGGCACAAAATTTGCCTTATTTTTACCCCGGACGATGGACGCGACCTTGGCGGCGACCCTGCCCAGAATCTTCCCGTCGGCATCAAGAACGTACCATTTTCGTTCCACCGACGCGGGTTTTTCAAATACTGTCTTCATATCGATAACCTTTTATCACCTTTTCTTTAATTGTAACGGGAGTTTAAGAGTACAAAAAATGGTAAAAAATGTCAAGTGGGGCATGCAATACAATTGCTATAATTATACGACCATATATAGAGATCGGAGAGATGTTTACAACAATGTGCAAAACTCTGGTCCGGGGGGTTTACTCCCCCCGGATAGAGTTTAGCACAATGTTGAAAACCTTCAAATAAATATATTAAACGCAACAATGAAAAGCTACGCACAAAAAAAACAAGGAGTAAACTATGCTTGGATTCCTAATTCAAAGACTAGTATCACACAAAAGAGGGGGAACACAATTTGATCGTTACAATCCATTCCATAAAGACTTCTGGAACGTTACAGATGAAACCGCAGACAACTTCAGAAGAAAAATGTCCGGCATGCCTTCCACATTCGAAGAATCAGAAGCGAGAAAAGCAGACGACTGGGCATGGAGAAATTACAACACCGAACGCTCCGACAGAGCAGAGGACCTAGAGCGCAACCAGCGATGGAGGGACGAAGATATAGCAAGACAACAACAATTCCGCGATGAAGATTACCAAAGATCGTTACCCGCAACTCAAATGCAAGCTATGAGGGAAGCCGGACTTCACGGCACCGCATTTCTTGGCGGCGGCGGCGGCGGCATATCCGGAGGAAATATGCCTGTAAGCCATACAACATCATCAGGCGGTAGAATACCTACACCTAGACTTCAGGGACACCAAAACGGATCAATGCTAAACCCTTTCGAGATAGGCACAATGGCAAATCAATTAAGACTAGGAGGAGCGCAAGCTAAATTAATAGAAGCGCAAGCCGCAAACACTGAAGCTGACACATTAAGACTTTTAGGTAAAACACCAACCGCACAAAGCGAAATCGAAACAGCACAAAAACAAAGAGAAGAATCAGATCAAAGAATACAAAGTCTAATCGAAGAACTAAATTTAACAAGAGCAAATACTAGAAAAGTAGAACAAGAATTAAAAATGCTTCAAGACAATCCAAGAACCGGCGGTACCGGAAAAATGATTCAAGACATCTCAAACATATTTCAAGACGCAACAGGAATAAACCCAATAACATCATCTAACAGTATATTTAACAAAATAGTTAAAGAAATTACACAACTTCCAGAACAAAAAGTAAAATCCGCAATTAAAAGAGAAAAAGAAGAAGCCAAAAAAAAAGAAAGACAAGCAAAAGAAGCATCCTACCGCGGTAACTCGCGTAACGCTGAAGAGGCACCATATAGGTAATGAAATGTTTAACGCCTTTCAAAATACCAAAACCAAATACAACTGGAAAATTTATGGAGGTACCTTGTATGAGATGCAAATCATGCCGTATAAACAAAATCAGTTTATGGACCATGAGGATATTATGCGAAATCGCAGACACACACGCAGACAGTACATTTTTAACATTAACATATACGGACGAAAACTTACCATACACTTCCCGTGGATCACAGAACAGCATTGCGCACAGCACACTCAATCCGCGCGATCTTACATTATTCCACAAACGTTTGAGAAAGAAAGGGTTTACTTACAAATACTACGAATGCGGCGAATACGGAGAAAACACATCAAGACCTCACTACCATATCATCTGCGTTGGAATCAAATCATGCGCAGAAAACGCCAAAGTTATACAGGACACTTGGGCTTTAGGAAATATACATATTGGATCAGTCACACACGCTTCAATACGTTACGTCACATCATACATAATGGACAAAAAAGCGCCGGAATATTACGGCGAAAAACTTCCTCCTTTCCAGCACTCAAGCCAAAATTTTGGAGAACAGGCTTTATTAAAAGACATAGACCAGCACATAAAAAACGGATTCATAATGCTGCAGTCAGGAACTAAAGTAAACATACCTAAATTCATAATAGACAAATACGGACTTCAAAACGAACTGCCGATGGCGCACGCTATGGCAGATAAAGTAAGACACTTGCACGGGAGGAGCGAGAAACAGAAATATAAACAAGAATACCAAGACCAGTACGTTGAAAATTTCAACGGTAAAGACCAAAAATTGTCGCATAACAGACAAAAATTATAAGGAGCGAAATATGGAAATATACTTCATATTAGACGAAGAAATCGACAAAAGAACATCAGTTTTCGAAGTTAAAAACCAAAAAGAAGCTTTAAGAACATTCTACAGCTATATAACAAAAATCAAAACAGAATCGCCGAGCGCGGACCTAAAAAATACAGTTTTGGTTAAATTAAATTCTTACAGCGAAGAAGATTTAAGAGACTTCTCAGAAAATCATCCGCATACCGCGGTGTTTAACGGTCAAACCGCATGGGACGAAATACTTAGCCATGCAAAGGAGTCATAAATGGGTGGAATAGCATTTCAAAACGTCGCGGGACTCGATCCGCATAAAACAAGATTCGACTGGTACAAGGAAAAAAAATTTGACTGCAATTTCGGCGAATTGATACCTATTTTCGTTCAGGAGGTAGCTCCTAACGACTATTGGCACATATCAAACGAAACACTATGCAGATGCACGCCTCTAGTAGCGCCGGTCATGCACGAGTGCAGTATAGATACTCATTACTTCTTTGTGCCTGCCAGAATATTAGACGACATGAACGCAAATCCCGGAGGGGGAAACCCTTACGGCGATCCTTTAATGTTAGGTGACAACGCACCTCCGGCAAACAGATTCTCATGGCAGTTATTCATAACAGGCGGATTTGACGGCATGGACAACCAAACTCTGCCTCGATGGGTACCCAGCGGTAAAAACTTCGTAAGACCTACAGACAGAATATCGCAAAACGTTCCAGCGCCGTATAAATATTCGCTATGGGATTATCTCGGACTTCCGGTCCTTCCGGACGGCGTACAATGGGCTTCACCTTTAACGCCTGTAGACTTTCTAAGACGCGCTTACAACTTCATATACAACGAATACTACAGAGACGAAACACTTGAAGACCCTGTAACATGGAGGAACGAAAATATCCTACTACGTTCATGGAGAAAAGACTACTTCACATCATCTCTACCATTCCAGCAGAGAGGTCTAGCGCCGGCAATACCAGTCAACATCAGCGGAGTGCTTAACGCAATATTCGACAACGCGCTTATCACTTCCAATTCTACAACTCCTGTTGCACTTGGTATGTCTACTACATCACCTTATAAAATCGGAGGAGGATCAGTAACTATAAATACTACAACAGAACCCGGATATATATCATTAGTTACAGGTAACAACCAATACCTCGCACAAGCACTTAACAACAACGTCATCAACTCTGAAGGAAAATTATCAGGCACCAGTATCGATGTCAGCGATCTAAGGCAGATAGTACAGCTTCAAAAATTCCTCGAACGAAACGCGAGAGCCGGAGCGAGACTGCCTGAATTCATATTGGCGCATTTCGGTGTCCATATGGGAGACGCTTCACTCCAGAGACCTGAATACATCGGAGGAACAAAAACGCCGCTTGTTATATCTGAAGTTCTTCAAACAAGCCAGAGCGACACAACCGATCAGGGCAATATGTCGGGTCACGGTATAAGCTACACAGAGAACCATGTAGGAACATACCACGCCAAAGAACACGGTTATATTATCGGGCTTCAAAGCGTTATGCCAAAACCTTCTTACCAGCAGGGAATCAACAGACAATGGTTACGCAAAACTCGATACGATTTCCTTGTTCCAGAATTCGTAAACTTGTCAGAACAGGAAATACTCCAAGGAGAGATATACATAGCCAATGACAGCACTGATGAAGAAATATTCGGCTTTCAAGGAGTATATGACGAACTAAGAACGCAAAACAGCGAAGTATGCGGAGCTTTCAGGGACACATTGAATTATTGGCATTTGGGAAGGATATTCGACAACGCGCCGCAGTTAAATGCGGACTTCATACACGTTAATCCGTTATACCTTACAAGAATATTCTTTGTACAAAACGAACCGGGATTGTTATGCGACGTTTCGCATACATTCTACGCAGTTCGCTGCCTGCCGGAAATAGCAGAGCCGGGTCTATTGGACCACCATTAAAAGGAGACCACTATGGGTAAAGTAAGAAAGCCGCCGAAAAAGAAAACCGTAAACATTAAAAACTACGGATCAAAAAGAGGGGGTATCAGATTATGAGCGTTACATACGGAACTCGGAATATATCCCGAATAAAAGAAGTCAACAATTCCGAATCAAGAACGCGCGTACTAGGATACATCAACAAAGAGCAAAAGATCAGAGACTTCATCAACGCCGGAGCAAAACTTCTTGAACAAAGAATTGAAAACTATGACGGCAAAGGCGTAGGAAACGAAGATGATTTTATGTACAATCCGTTACGCGACAAAGGCACGGACTTCAGCGACTACAAAAGACACACCGACATTCTAAAACAGCACTACAAACAAAGAGCCGAAGAAATAAATTCAACAAAAACATCGGAGGAGGAACGAATAAAAAGACTCAAAAAAAACATCGAAACCGAAGAAGGCATAAAAGACGAAATATCGTCAAAGAAAACAGCAAAAAAAACGCCTTCAGGAGGCGAATAGAGACACCTACACGGTGTCATCTAGCCTTATGCAGATCAAGTAAAGGCATAAGGCTAGTAAAACGGCCGTGGACAATTTCCCTGCGCGGAAAAATTGTTAAAAAATCGAATTGCGATCCGCGCGGATGCAGAACCGCGCGGAAATTCGAAAAACCGCTAAACAAATGTTAAGCATATAACAAATTAAAAAAATACGACCGTAAAAAATATTAGAAAACATAAACATATAAAAAAACAGAAAACACAACCAACAAAACAAAAAACAAAAAAAACTTAAAAAATTTTAAACACAAATAAACGAGTAAAACAAATATAATTAAGACGACAAATAACATACAAAAACACTATAAAACGATTACAGAGAAATATATAGGTAAAATCCCCTAATACAATATATTAGGGGATTTTAGATTAATAACAAAAATACTTAATAAAATACAACTATTGACACGCAAAACAAAAACGACCGTTTAAATTAAACAGTAATTCGCACTTAAATAGTGCCATTAAACCGTATTTTTGTCAATAAATATAGGGAAATCCAGAGCCAATATAAACGGTCATTTGTTATACTCCGTTGGAGTATGTATACAATTGGCGGGATTGGATTTTTCTGAACCGCAAAAAGGAGTTCTTTATGAAGAACAAATTTTTCATGGTAGCTCTTGTAGCTGCAATTCTGGTGGGTGGCATGATACTGATAAGTTGTGCTAATCCGAACTGTCCTGGTGATGGTAAATGTGAGTATAATTCACATTCTCTTCCGTCTAGCAGTTGGTGCAGTAATAGGTTGGGAATTGTAGATAGTTGTTTTAGTACAAGTGCCAAAGACGGAGACAAGTGCAATTGCTAATAGTGTTAGTCGTCTTTTAACAATCTCTAAGGCGTTTTAAAAGCGCCATTTGGTGACTGACACCATTTGCTTCGGTGTCAGTCACCTCTTAATAAAACCCAAAACCGCATAATAACTACCCAAAGGTGTCAGTCACCCATAAAAATTTTCTAAAATGTCATAAAAACAAACAAAAGGTGTCAGTCACCTGATTTTTTTCATTTTCGGGCAAGCTTTTTGCAGAGTCCGCGCCATATATATATAAACAAATTTATGGAGGTTGTTATGAAAAAATTTCTTTATCTTTTTCTGCTTCCGGCATTGACAGGGTTTGCTTTGGCGGGGCTGGTTTTCGCGTGCGCGGCGGCTTTATCCGGTTGTTCGCCGGAACAGGAATCATCCGGGGATATTTCAACGCCCGGTATTACCTTGATGACATGGAATATTCATAACCTGTTCGACGGCAAGGATGACGGTTTTGAATATGACGAGTTTCTGCAATCGGCAGGGTGGTCTTCGGAAAAATACATGGGCAGGGTAAATACTATCTGTGACGCTGTAGAAAAAATTTCGCCAAAGCCGGATATTATCCTGCTTCAGGAAATTGAATCTTTTCAGATTTTGGAAGACCTTGCGGAAGAACTGCCGGCTGGGTATTCGTACAGTCATTTTGCGAATAATCCGGGATCGGCGATCGGGCTTGGGATTTTAAGCCGTTATCCGCTAACCGAAGCATTCGCGCATTCCATCACTATCGACGGCGAGACTACGCCGCGTCCTGTTCTTGAAGCGAGAGTTCAAGCAGATAACAATGAATTTATTATTTTTGTCTGTCACTGGAAATCGAAAATCGGCGGCGATGAGGCGACTGAAAATGTTCGTAGATCTTCCGCCAGAATTATTTTACGGCGTATTCGCGAACTTTCGCAGAGCGAGCCTGATACAGGGGTTATTATCGCAGGCGATTTAAATGAAAACCACAATGAATTTTACAGGCAGGGCGCCGATAAAATTTGCGCTTTGGTTCCCGATGATCCGTACTGCGCGACGATCACAAACGGAACGCAGAAGGATTATTTTGTTATAAGCGGGAACCGGAATTTTGAACCTGCGCATTTCCAAAAAGAAACCATTATGCTGTATTCGCCGTGGTTTCGCGATCTTGAAAACGGCTCATATTATTATCAATACGGCTGGGAAACAATCGATCATTTTTTAATTTCCAAACAATTTTTTAACGGATCGGGATTGGAATATGAAAAAATCGCCGTCATCAATTTTGAGCCGTTTACTAACGCTAACGGCATCCCGGTTCCTTACAATACAAAAACAGGAATGGGGATCAGCGATCATTTACCCTTATTGCTTACTTTAAAAATGGCTGACGTTGAATAACGGAATTATTTTTTTGCCGCCGCTGCGGTTTTCGCGTCGAGCGAGTTGAGTATCGCCTGAAGCCTTTCTTTTTCGATTAAATCGATGAGACGGGCTTCTGTGTATCTTTTCGCTTCTTCTGTGTATTGTCCAACGGTAATGCAGACACCCTTTCCCGCTTTCGCGTCTTTAAGATGCGAATGGAAGTCCCTGATAATAAGTTCTCCAATCGAACCTTGTGTTCTGATAAAACGGAACATTATTATATCAGACCACTTGACTGTGTCGATTTCCGTAAGGATATCCGCCCATTCGTTTTTGTTAACGGCTATATTTGTAATTTTTACTTTGGAGCGCGGATAATATGTCATTACGATCCTTCGGCATATTGCGATAAAATCAGCCTGAGAGCCCATCAGGAATGTCTGAAGGTTGCGGTTTGCGTTTAATTCGATATATTTTCCCAAGAGGACTGTTACGTCTTTATAACCGGGATTTTCGGATTGAAGCTGTTTTAAATATGGAATTGCTTTGCCGATTTCATTTAACTTGATCAATGTCGTGGCTAGCTTGTAGCGCAATTCGGCAAGAATATCAGCTTTTATATTCATGTGTTTTAAGCCGATTTCAAAATCCTGAATGGCGGCTTCGTACTGTCTTGTATCCAGGTGAATCGTTCCTGCTGTGAGACAGCAGTTCGGTCCAATACCCGGGTCGGCGCGAAGGTGGTTAAAAATCTTCAGAGCCTGTTCTGTCTGGTTCGCTTCGTGGTAGCACTCGGCGAGTGTGTAAAGGGATTCTTTGTCTTCGGGAGCAAGGTCAATCGCTTTGCGGATATAACTCATAGCTTCCTTCGGTTTTTTCAATCTGAAAAGCGCATGTCCAAGACAGCGAAGGATGGCAGGATTATCTGGTTCCTGTATGCGCGCCTGTTGAAGCAGTTGAACCGCTTTTTCATAGTTTTTCCTGTCAAATTCAAGAGACCCAAGTTCGAAGTTTACTTCCTTGTTATCCTGTCTGAACGTTCTTGCCATTGAAAAACCCTTGTAGGCTTGTTCAACCATACCTAGTTTTCTCGCTGACATGCCGTATCTTAAATTTACTTCAAAATTATCGATTCCGGGGATCTGCTTCTGGGCGATCTGGTCGGCGACGTTTTCATAGGTTTTCATCGCCTTATCCCAATTTTGCTCGTCAAAATAAACGCCTGCAAGCAGGTGCAGGGCTTCGGGATCATTGGGGTTTTGAGCCAAACGCTTGTTTGCTTCTTTTACGGCAGCTTCACGATCTTTCGAGCTTCTTCCTCCAATCATCGCGGAATTGCGTGTAATATTCAAAATTAATAGAATAACCGCCGCGATAAATACAACGCCAATTATACCGACAACTACTGGACTCATAATTTCTATTATCGGTCATTTTTATGTTTTTTGATACAGGTTTTGCCTGTTAAATACGTTAATATTATCAAAATTTGGCATATATCGGCTAATAAAACTAATTTTAAGAGCCGTCAATCTCTTGACAGAAGGTAAATCAAGAGTATAAACTTAAAAGAAGGCTGTTTTTAAGTCCGGGAAAAAGGAGCTAACCCCATGGCATCAAATATTGGCATTAAAATCGCCAACGGAGAATTCTACCCCATAATTGAGGAGAACTCTTCGATAAAAAAGAGAATGATTTTAACCACAGTCCATGATAATCAACCAAGCGTTCAAATTGATTTGTATCGAAGCCAGGCAAGCGTTATGGCGGACGCTCAGTATATCGGCAGCCTTGTTGTTGAGAATGTCCAGCCGAAGCCCAAGGGTGATCCTTCCATAGAAATGGTTATTTCCTCCAATGAAAACGGCGAAATTATCGCTGACGCGATCGACCTTGATACAAGTTCAGGCGGCGAGCATTATATTTTGAATGTTTCCTTAAAATCGCTTGACGAAACCACGCGCGACGCGGATATTCCTGATTTTGAACTTGAAGCAAACGAAGAGCCGCCTTCCGGTCTGTACAATCAGGCTGAAAAGGTACGAAAAGAAGGTTCTTCCAAAACTTGGATTATTGTTTTAATTATTATACTGCTCTTATTGGGGCTTATAGCCGGTTGGCTGTTTTTCTTCGGCGGCATGGATGTCGTCCGCTCGTGGTTTAATAAACCGGCGGCTACCGCTGTGTATGAACCTCTGAGACAACCTGAACCTGAACCCGAACCTTTAAGACAGCCTGAACCGGTCCCTGAGCCTGAGCCTGTGAAGCAGACTGAACCTGTAAGGCAGACAGAACCTGTTCAACAGGTAATAGCGCCGCCGCCCGTCATTTACGCACCGCCCGCTCCCGTGCAAAGCCAGACCCGCCGTTCAACAAGCGGCAGAAATCCGCCGGTTGCTTCGTATAACGTTCCTGCGACAATTCCAAGAGAAGGTGTTAATTACACGATTCGTTGGGGCGATACATTGTGGGATATAGCGGAAGCGTTCTACCGTGATCCGTGGCAGTACCCGAGAATAGCACGCCATAATAATATTCGTAACGCAAACTTGATTATTTCCGGAAGGACGATTCGTATTCCTCCGCGAAACTAGTCAGTAATTCAAGCGATATTTCGCAAGGGAGATCGATGCGCAACTACAATGTTTCCGGCTCCTTTGCGAGGCTGTGCGTTTTTATATTCTTTTCATTTTTTATTTTCTCTTGCGTTTCTCAGGCGTCCAAAAACGATTTTTATCTTGCTCTTATGAATGATTCAACTGACGAAAAAGCCGCTCTGTTTGAAAAAGCGCTTTCAAACCCGAACGAGTATGTAAGGCGGTACGCGTCGGAAGAACTTGCGGTTTTACATATGCAAGGAAAAAATATTTCGCGAAAAACAGAAGAACTTATTAAAAAGGAAGCACGCGGTTTTTGGGCTGATGTTTTTGACATGACTTCAGGCGCGGGACAAAATTTAACGAAGGAACGGGCTCTTTCATTCCTTTTTAATCATGATTTAAATACCGCGTCTTTTATCGAAGCCAGACAGTATTTATTGGACGAATGTTCAAAACGCAATATTTCTTTTTCATATGACGAAGTAGCGGTAATGGCCGGGTACAACGCTGTCTCGCGGCTTCAGTACAATGAAGCGCTACCGCTTTTTCGGTTTTTTCAAGAGGACGGTTTATGGCCGCAGCAAATGCCAGAATTATTTATGGAACATCCGGGTTTGATAAACGCGTTGGGAAGGACGTTTGTGTACACGCAAACAAAAGACGAAGGGCTTGTTCTTTTTCAGCAGTGGGCTGGTAATCTGCCTGAAAATATGTCTAACGCGCCTGACATATTGATGGATTTGCGTTACAGGCTGAATTTTTACTCCGCGCGTATTTCGCGCAGAATCGGAGGACAGGGCGCTAAAGCCGTTTCGCTTTTTGAACAAGCGTTAGTTGACGCGCCTGATTTAAATCAGCAGGACGCATGTATCTGGTATATGTTAGATTCGATAATTACAGGGCCTTCCGCGGGTTATATTGTGCTGCTGGAGAAATATGTTTCAAAATGGCACAGAGGCAGTTATTACAACGACATCATGGAAAGATTTTTATTTAAACTTATTTCGGGAAGGGAATGGAGCAATGTTGTTAAAACTTTTGCCTTGATACAGAACATTAATACCGGAAACTTTGTAACAAGTTACGCCTGGGTTATTGCGCGTTTAATCGAATATGATTATCTCAGCGCGTCAGATTCCCGTCTTGCCGCGCAGATCGCAAATACACAAGCCGCGGATTCTTCCGCATATTACCGTATCGCGTATGATACCGGCATTATTTTTTCTATACCTGCGTTTTATTACCGCGCTCTGAGCGCTGACGCTCTTGAACTGCCGTTTTTTGAATTGGCGGAAGAATCCGCAGATGATATTCCGGCTTCCGAATATTCTCAGTGTTTACAGTTCCTTCTTGATTTTTTTAATAACGGCGCGGCTGATTATTCCGTCTCTTATTTAAGAGCTGTGGAGAAGGATTTAACTCCCGGCGAAATCCGCGTTCTTGCGCAAGTGTATGACAGAGAGGGAATGTATCCGCAGTCAATGCGCCTTTCTACTCTGTACATTTATATGGACGGATATAACAGGGACAGGCGCAACTGGGAATTAATGTTTCCGCGTCCTTTCAAAGAATTGATAGAGTTGTATGCGGATCAATACAATTTTGAACCGTCGCTTCTTTACGGTCTTACCCGCTCGGAAAGCGCGTTCAGAAGCGCCGTTGTTTCTCATGCCGGCGCTGTCGGATTAATGCAGTTAATGCCAAGCACCGCAAAAGATACAGCGGACAGATTAAGACGCGCGGGCGGTCCTGATTATGCAGATACGGACGGCAGCGTCGATTCAACAAACCCGGAATTAAACGTTCACATAGGCACATTTTATTTTTCAAATCTGATGGCTTACTTTAATCAGGAAACGGTACTCGCGCTTATGGCTTACAACGGCGGTCAGAACCGGATACGAAGACTGCGTACAGCAAGCAGACTGCCTGTTGATTTATTTATAGAGACGGTTCCCATTTTAGAAACCAGAGATTACGGTAAAAGGGTTTTAGGCGCGGCAAGGGTTTATCAGGAATTGTATTACGGTAAAGCAGTAAATAAAGAGTAGGTTATTTTAATAACGCTTTTTCCAGTTGGGCTCTTGGTTTTCCGCCTTTTTTTGTGATTGTTTTCGCGGCGGCGATAAAAGCCGTTAAGTCGCTTCCTGTGCGTTCAAATAAATCTTTATAAAAATTATCTTCGTCATGGTACAATCTGTAAAGTTCCAGGAAGGCGTTGTTGATCGGCATTTCAGAAAATCCCCTGTAATTATCGTTTGTAAAATTACTGTCATACCCGGCTTTAAACCTTTCTTTTGCCGTGTTTATTATCCTTTCTTTTTCGGCTAATTTTTCTTCTCTGTCTATTTTGGTTGAATAAAGGGTGTCCAGTTCAAATATTAATTCCTGAATGAACTCGACATATTTTTTACTTTCTTCCGCAGAACCAAGCGTTTTAGCGTGTTCTTCCGAGTCAGCGCCGTAGTGTGTTTCCATAAAAAGTTTCGCTCCTTCGCTCCCGATAAATTCCGCTAATTCTTCGTTAAATTGAACCTGTCCTTTAATAAACACCGTAGCATGAACCAGTTCGTGAATAATAAGGTCTGCAAGCCTTGACGGGGAATATTTACTCATGTACGAATAAAGAGGATCTCTGAACCATCCGAGGGTGCTGAAAGCGTCAACAGGGCGTATCCAGACATCAAGATCTTTTTTTTCAAGTTTTATTCTTTCTTTGCGGGCGCCGTCAATATTAAAAAAACCTTTGTACGGCATTTTACCCACGATAGGGTAATTCCATTCTTGACGGGTAAATGAATCTTTCGACGATGCGGATACAACCGCCGCAAGGTAGTCCCTGTCAATATTTACGTATTTTGTATAATTGCGGCTCTCTGCGAGACTTAATTCTTTCATCGCAAATTCGCGGATATCCGCTACAAGGCGGACAAATTCCTTATCTTCAACCTGCTCCAGCGGTATTGCCTGATTCAGGTATCCGAGCATGGTTACGCCCTGTGTCAATGTATAACAGCCGGAAAATAAGCCCGAAACAGCCAGAAGAGCGGCTGCGGCAAATGCCGGCGGCAGGCGGAAAATCCCGATATTATTCATATATTCCCTTGTTTATATACTTGCATTTTGTTTATTATTATTCTATCATAGCCAAACGATCCCCTTGGAGGTATATATGTCAAGACCAATAACATTATTTTCTGGACAGTGGGCGGACATGCCCTTTGAGAAATTCTGCGAAAAAGCAAAATCCTTCGGTTATGAAGGGATAGAAATTGCCTGTTTGGGCGATCACTTAGATTTAAAGAAAGCCGCGACTGACGCCAAGTATGTTGAAGAACGAAAAAATATATTAAAAAATTTCGGATTAAAAGTATTTGCAATCGGAACCCATCTTATCGGTCAGTGTGTCGGCGACAATCCCGATCCTCGTATCGCCGCTCTTATCCCGCAGGGAGCGGGTACAAAACCTGATGAGATTCGCAAATGGGCGGCTCAGGAAATGAAATACGCCGCTGTCGCTGCGAAGAACCTCGGCGTAAAAATCGTAACAGGTTTTATGGGAAACCCGATTTGGGCGTATTGGTATTCCATTCCGCAGGTAACCGAGCAGATGATAACAGACGCGTATGCGCAGATCATCAAAGCCTGGACTCCTATTTTTGACGACTTTGACAAGAACGGAATTAAATACGCGCTGGAAGTTCATCCCGCGCAAATCGCCTTCGACTACTACACCGCGGAACGGCTTCTTAAGGAATTTAAGAATCGTAAAACTCTCGGATTCAACCTTGATCCGTCTCATCTTGTATGGCAGGGTGTAAGTCCTGCGCTTTTTATTCGTGATTTCCACAGACAGTTACTGCATGTTCACATGAAAGACACAGCGGTAACATTGGACGGCAAATCCAGTATACTCGGCTCTTTCTTGAATTTCGGCGATGTCAGACGCGGCTGGAATTTCCGCTCGCCGGGACACGGCGATGTTGACTTTGAAAACTTCATCCGCGAGCTAAACGCGATCAACTACAAAGGTCCGCTTTCAGTGGAATGGGAAGACAGCGGCATGAACAGGGAAGTCGGCGCCAAGGAAGCCTGCGAGTTTGTAAAGAACATCAATTTTTCTCCGACAGACACTGCCGCCGACGACACAGCAAAAACAGAATAACAGTTTGGGCGATTAACTCAGTGGTTAGAGTACTACCAAACGACCCTTCAGGTCGCGCATTATAAGGAAGGATTATACGGGCGGCTATTCAGCCGCCCGGCAATGACACCCGGTAGAAGCCACGATTTTTGACAAAAGTAATTTGTGGACGATTAACTCAGCGGGAGAGTGCTAAGGATAAATGATGGGCGATTAACTCAGTGGTTAGAGTGCTACCTTCACACGGTAGAAGCCACCGGTTCGAATCCAGTATCGCCCATTATTTATCTTCATTTAAAAGTTAAAATCGAAGAAGTCACGGTCAATCCCAGTATCGCCCACTAATTGGCTTTCTTTAGCCTTGCAGGTCTACGAGTGAGGCTTTGTTGGAGTTACTGTAGGCGGTTCTTCCGGCTCCGGCGTAGGGATTGTTGCGCAAGGTTGTGATTTCCTGGCGCAATTCCAACATTCGCTTGGAGAGAAGTTCTTTATTTTTTGTAGAGCGGACGACAGCTTCATTTTTAAGTTTTTCAAGCGACGCTTTCAGGCTCGGCACTTCTTCGCCGTTTTCAGAGACTTGTACTTTACCTGGATTTTGATTGGAAACGACAGCGTTGTACATTTCTTCCAGAGGATCTATAACCTTTTGGATCGAGAAAATGTCCGCGACGATTTTTTCTTCTATTTCGACATAGGTTAAAAGATCTTCGGCGCTGCCTGATTCGATTACATTCTGCTGTTTATCGAGTAAATCGAGGTATGAGCGAAATCTTTCCCTTTGCTGAGAAAGCAGTATTTTAAAACGTTTTAAAATTGCGACTCTTTGAGCCAGCTCCGCTGAGTTAATTTCTGTTGTTGTAATTTCTTCAGTTAAAATTGCCATATTCCCTCCCTTTTTCGGTTAACCGGCAATATTAAGGCCTACCACAGCCTCTCTGGGCGCTTCCGCCGGTTTTTGGTTTGCAACCGCGCTCCATGTGTTTCTTAAATCTGCAAGCATATCCTTTACCGTTAGCATTCTGTTGATATCATGATTTATGCTTGCTTCCACAAGTTCTTTGTTAAACCATGTATACAATGAGAATAGATTCTTGGAGATGTCTCCGCCCTGATCAAAATCAAGGGAAACCAGCAATTCTGTGATAATTTCCTCGGTTTTCATAACCGCCTTGTTGATCTGCTCAATTCTGCCGGGTTCTCTTTTGGTTTTTTCAAGTTGCATGAGTTCAACGGCGGATGTCATTTGTCTCACCGCTTCGTCGTAAAGCATGACAATCAACTGACCCTGACCTGCGGTTTTTACGGTAGTTTCTTTATATGTAGATGATACGTTTTTATACGGCATAGTCCCCTCAAGCTATATTATCGGCTGGTGTTAACCTCATCTTTAATGTGAAAACAAGTATATATGTTTTTTATTAGATTAACAAACGGTGCGCGCGAAAAGCCCTATATTTATTATTAAAAATAAGTAAATGTCTTTGTTCATCCAAAAACGGTACTTTGTAAGGGATTATTTCGTAATTAAGGTTTAAATTTTGCAAGGATGTCAATTCTTCTTCGATCTTTTCGCGCCTGCCCTTGTAAGCAGCGATAATTCCGTCCGGTTTACAAACCTTGCATAGGGTTTTTAACAGCTTCGGCTCAAGAGGCGCAAAAGCGCGGAAAGTGATCAAGTCGAATTGACCGCCTGCTGTTTTTTCCAATTCGTTCTCTTCAATATTTACGTTGGCAAGAGATAAAACCGCTTTGGTATTATGCAAAAAACCGGCTCTGCGCCCCATACGCTCGATTAGGGTAAAACCAGCATCAGGTATGGCGATCGCAAGAGGTATTCCAGGCAGCCCGGCGCCGGAACCGGCATCCGCAATTAAAAAAGTTTCACACTGAGTGGTACGGAGGCCGCAAAGAGAGGAAAGGAGGCGGGATATTATTCCCATCGGCGCAAGAGAATCGAGTATATGTTTTATAATCAGTTCTTCTGTATCACGCGAGCCTACAAGCCCATACGCCGGATTAAATGTTTCAATCTCGTTTGTGTACTTGCAGAGCAGCACGACAATTTTATCTTTGTTAGGCGCAATCAACAGCTCTATATCAGAATCATTCTCACAAAGAATTTCAATTCCTTCTATTAATAATGCTCTTGCGTCACTCATTATATGAAATGAACCAGATTCTTCTCTTCAATAAATCCGTTCATTCGCGCTATCACATAGGTGCCGAAGGCGTTTAACATTACGTCTATAAAGGCGCCGATTGCTATAAGATAAAATGCCATTGGTTTTAAGATAAGATAGCCCGCGCGGTATTCGCCGCCGCCGTAGGAGAGGCAGAGAGCGGCGAGCGCGATAAAAGCGCCGTCGCCGGGATTGCGGGCAAGGACAAATGAAATGCCGAAGGCGAAAATACCGATTGTAAATAAATCCAGCGTGCCGATTCTCAGGTACGAATATGATTTAATAATGACGATGAACGCCGCCGCGGCTACCATCGCGCTGCCGCATCTGCAGAATGTTGTGAACAGTGTCATGGAAAGAGCGCTTGATCGTCTGCGTATGCCGAAATTTTCTTTTGAGTGACTCATTAAAACCGGGATGGCAAAATTCACATCGCCTGAAAAGAAGGCGGTGATCGCAGGACCGAGGAAACCGTAAAGAACGCGCCACGGATTGGTTTTTGGTTTTAACAGATACAGGAAAAGCGGCATAATTCCGAAACATAACACAACGCTGAATGCGCCTAAAAGGATGATTAAATCCCTGTAGACTTTTGCCTGCAAAATGTCAGAAAAACGGACAGCCCAGAAAGCCGCTAAAACGATCAACACAAATCCGAGGATTTCGGAAAAGAAGGAAACGACGTGGTAAAAAATACGCGAAAGCGAATCTACAAGCGAGATGACAGGCTTGGAATAGTTGCGGTCGTAGTTCAATCCCATGCCGAGGAAGAACGCGAATACGCAGACCGGGAAAAGATAGGCGCCGTTGGTTGAAAGAACGCTTAGCATGTTGTGCGGGAAAATAGCCAGAATGTTGTCTCCGACATTGAGTCCCAGGACTTCAAGCTGTTCGACTGTCTCTATCGGTATGCGTCCCGGAGAAAAAATCATTGTCGCTACAATACCTGAGAATATTACAAAGGCCGAAGCCGCGACTATAAATATAAAATTTTTGAATATCATGGACCAAAATTGTTCGTCCATGCGAAGTTCGTATACCGCGACCGTCAGGGAGAAAACTAAAACGGGGATAACCGAGTATCTGCCTATGCCGATTGCCAGTTTCTCAAGCCATGAGAGAATCTGAAAAACTTTTTCATTATCCGGTAGAAGAAAACCGATTACCATTCCTAAAACAGCGCCGATTAAAAATTTAATCCATACTTTCATGATATTAATAGAATACTGGATTTAACCGGATTAGCCTAGCTTGATAATACGGGCTGTCGTAAGGATTTCATATCCGGGCTGTGAATCGGACCCGGTTATGAGAATATCATTTTCAAGCCGGCAGCCGCCGAGAAGGGGGTCGTACAAACCCGGTTCAATGGTAAAAATCATGCCGCTTTCCAAAACCCATTCATTGTCGCTTGAGTTTCTGATTACGGGGTATTCGTGTTCCTGAACGCCGATGCCGTGTCCAAGACCGTGAGGCATTTTCTTTTTTGATTTGGCAAAAAGCTCATCGACTGCCGAGGCGATGTCTCTTGCACGCGTTCCGTTATGCGCCATAGAAATCGCGAGTTTCGCGGCTTTTTCCACCAGATTTACCAGTTTCTCCTGCTTTGCGTCAAGGTCGCGCGTAAAGGTAAGAGTTACATCGGTGCAGTAGCCGCCGAGTTTTACTCCAAAATCCAAAATGGAAAGTCCCTTCGTTCCGAACGGAGCGTATGTCCATGCCGGAAACGCGTGAATGGCGAAACTGCGATCCGGTCCTGCCGCAAGCGTTTCAAAACTTGTTCCTTCGCAGCCCGCTTTACGTGTTTCCGCTTGAATGAGCAAAGCCGCGTCCGCCTCGGTTTTTATTTTCCCGGAAACAACGTTTTTTTCCAGAGTGTCAATTAACTCGTTTGTTATAGCCGCGGCTTTTCGCGTAATGGCGATCTCTTCTTCGTCTTTAACCGCGCGTAATTTTCTCAGTTCCGATTCAGCGCCGTTCTCCCTGCAAAGAACGTCAAAATCCGTAAGTTCGCCGACATAGTCAAGAAAAACAGGGTAGGGTGTTGCGCAGGGTATTTCGATTCGTGAACCGGCGGGAATGCCCAGTTTCTTAGCAATCGCGTTAATCGCCTTGCGCGGTTTTCTGTCAAAATCATTGTAGGACGTGACCAGGGCAGGGGACTGCGCGGCGTAGAGTTTTGCGAGGTTTACATCCCATGCGATTAGTATCGCTCTCGGCTCCACAGTCGAAAGAAAAAGCAGCGCGTCTCCGGGGTGCCCTGTAAGCCAGCGGATATTTAAATCCCGCCTCGCTTCGCAATCTTCGAGCATGACAAGAGCGATACCTTCCTGAGACATCCAACTGTAAAATTTTTCTAGACGCGCTGAAAAGACGGAGGTGTGTTTTTCCAAGATGAGTTACCGTTTTTCCTTCACCTTTTCTTTTTCTTTGGTTATTTTCGTTTCGAGTTTATCCATCATTTTATCGATTGCTTTGGTCAGTTCAAAATCTTCTTCTTCTACATGGATAGAAACACCCCAGCGGAAATTCACCGTGGCTTCGACATTAAAATCTTTTTCTCTTTTTATTGTAATAAGAAGATCAACTATCATATTTTCCGCATTGCGAATCCTTTCTATTTTTTTGTTAAGATACTCCCTGGCGTCATCATGTAATGAAAAATGCAACGCTTTAATGTCTAAGTTCATTTTAAACCTCCCAAAATAATTTAATTGCTACAACCTTCGGTTGTTACAGCCTCCGGCTGTATGAAGAGCCCATATCAAGTTCCTTTCTATATTTTGCCACAGTTCTTCGCGCTAGCGCAATTCCCTTTTCGCTTAAAAGGACAGAAATCTCCTGATCTGACAAAATTCGGTTTTCTGTAGCGATAATTTCTTTTATTGTCTCTTTTACGCTTTCTTTTGAAAACTGCGACCTGTTAGACCCTGAGCCGCTTATTGAATTGGTAAAAAAATACCGAATTTCAAAAATACCCCATTCTGTCTGCATATATTTTCCGTTTGCGGTGCGTGAAACCGTCGTTTCATGGATATCAAGTTCTTTTGCGATGTCTCCCAGAGTGAGCGGTGCAAGTGATTTTGGACCGTTTATAAAAAAAGCGCGCTGGAATTCAAGAATTGCGCTGGCAACCCGGATCAGCGTCTGGCTCCGCTGGTTTAAATGACTGATAAAAAGTTTTGCTTCCCTGATATTCTCGCGCGCGAAATCTCTTGCCGCCCTGTCCTTTGAATCGCCGAATTTTTCAAAGTTTGAATTTAATCCAAGCACCGGAAAAGCTTCATCGTTCAGGTTGATGGTAAACTGATCGTTGTCTCTTATTACTTTAATGTCAGGTACAACGTAACGCACCTGTGACATTGACGCGAACGCTCTCCCCGGAAACGGTGAAAGCGTTTTTATAAATTCACAGATGGCGACTGTATCATCTTCATTGATATTTAATTTTCTTGCAAGAACAGTAAATTTCTCGCGTTCGACAAGCTCCAGATTGTCTAATATTATTTCTATTACCGGGACTTCTTCCCTGTCTTTTATCTCTCTGCGTTTCTGCGCCCGCGCGATGGGATTATCGGAAAAAAGCGCGATTTGAACGGCAAGTGATTCGCGGTAATCTTTTACGCAGCACCCGGTCGGCTCAAGACTTTGAACCAGTCTTTTCGCTTCTGCGAGACGAGGCTGAGGTTCTGTATACAGTGTGTTCGGATTTTCTTTATGAAAACCGTTGTCGTCAAGATTTTGAATTAAAGTTTCTGCAAGAGATCTTAATTCCATACAAACTGGTTCCAGTTGAAGCTGGCGCAAAAGATTTTCCTGTAAAGTTTCCGGGCGTGTAAGAGCGCCTTCGATAAAACGTCTGTGTTCTTCCGATGCCCGAGAGCTGCTTCTGCGTCCCGGATCTGAAGTGGTTTCAAAATATTCATATTTTTCGCTGTTTTTGGTTTCCTGCTCGTCGAGCGGAACAGTGCTTTTATCTTCGATTAATTCCAGAGCGGGATTGCGTTCAAGTTCCTGTTCAATTCTTTCGCGTAATTCCGCAATCGGCAGTTCCATTAATTTGATGGACTGAAGCATCTGCGGATTCATCTTGAGGCGCTGTTCCTGAAGAAAAGCCGGTCTCTGAAGCTGCATTTTATGATTATAGTCTTTATTTTATAATTCCGCTACAATGTTATATTATGAGTAATTTAGGAGTTGAGGTACCTTCAATACTGCTGCCGAAAAGCGGCAATTTATCAAAGTGGCCTGTGATTGCCTGTGATCAATTTACGCAGGACAGGGATTATTGGGAAAAGGTGAAGGAGAACGCCGCCGGCAGGCCGTCAACTTTGAATTTAATTTTCCCGGAAGTTTTTTTAGCTGACAGTAACGCTGCGAAAAGAATAACAGATATTCATTCAGAAATGAAAAAATATTTACAAAGCGGTGTTTTCGCCGAACCGAAGAAAGGATTTATTTATATTGAAAGAGATACGCCGTATCAGAAAAAAAGACGCGGGCTTATCGCTGTTATCGATCTTGAACAATACGACTGGCATCCCGAGGCGCGGCATTTAATCCGCTGTACGGAAGGTACTGTACCGGAGCGCCTGCCTCCAAGAATGGATATTCGAAGAGGCGCGCCGCTTGAACTTCCGCATGTTCTTGCGCTTATTGATGACGATACGGACAGTCTTTTGTCCGAGCTTGGAGAAAAAATAAAAAATACAGCTCCTGTTTACGATATACCTTTAATGATGGATTCAGGTCATGTTACAGGATGGCTGGTTAATGAAGAAAGCGACATCGCTTTTGTTAAAGAAAAACTTGGCGAATTGCTTAACCGTTCCATAAACCGTTACCCGGGCAGCGACGGAAAACCTTTCCTCTGCGCTGTAGGCGACGGAAATCATTCTCTTGCTGCGGCAAGAGGCATTTGGGAGGAATTGAAAAGCAAAGGCGCGGAAATGACGCACCCCTGCAGATACGCGCTTGTGGAAATCGAAAATATTTACGATCCTACAATTCAGTTTGAACCGATTCACCGTGTTGTTTTTGATATTGGTTTTGATGATGCTGTCGCGCTGCTTTCCAAAATGCCGGGTTTTTCCTGCCGTAATATTGAAAGCAGCGAAGAGCTTGCGCGTCTTTGTAAAAATCCGTCCGCTCCAAATTGTTTTGGCATTATTTCCTGCGGTCGTTATGCGCTAATCGAGACATCAGAGGGCGGAATCGCGACCGCTTCCTTACAGCCGCTGTTGGATATATTCGCCGGAGAGAATCCGCAGTTAATAGATTATATTCATGACGATGAAGAGGTTTTCAGGCTGGCTGAAAACACGGACAGGCGGACAACCGGGATATTACTTCCGCCCGTGCAAAAGTCGGGGCTTTTTGAAACCGTCGCCCGTCTTGGCCCTCTGCCGCGAAAGAGTTTTTCAATGGGTCATTCAGCGGAAAAACGCTTTTATTTGGAGTGCAGAGAGCTGGTATAGATTAAAATATTAGAAAAAAATTGATTTTTTTTCAAATTTTTGATATAATTTCTATATGTGTACGCAATTTTATAAAAAAAGCGTTGTTCTAACGCTTTTTCTTTTAATATTTTCCATAAGCGCTGTCTACGCTCAGCGGGCGCCTTCCATTGGGGTGTTCTTTGAAGCGTCCGGTACAGGTGTTACTCCGGCTGATATTAACAATATAACTAATAAAATAATAACCGAATTAAACTCATGGGGCACTCTTAACGCTTCGCAGGGAGCTGACAAGGGAGAGTATACCATTCGCGGCGCTCTTTCCATACAGAGTGGCAATTTTATCGCATCGGCTGTAACTGTAAACGCGTCGTCAGGACAGCAGTTAAATGAATATCAGGAGAGGGGAAGAACTTTAAATGATATTTCGATTACAAGTTTCTGCTCCAGCGCTGTTGATAAAGTTCCCCTGCCGAATTATCTTCTTGGCACATGGCGTTCTATAGTCAATATGCCGGACGGTCCTGTCGTTTGCATAATCGAATTTGGAACAGGAAGGCGGGCGGCAGTTGAAAGGTATGATACTTGGGAACATAAGCGGAATAACGCTCTGCGTTATGAAGGATACGGAGCGGGAAGTTATACTTATATCGGTTACGCGAACAGGCAAATCACCGTGAACGCGAAACAAGTTCGCATAGACGCGGTTTTCAGTGTCAGTTTGGCTCTTGAAGAAACACTGCCTGAACAAACAAATGTTAACACAGGTTCTCTCGCCATTATTTTTAACAGCGATAAAACTTCGTTCGAAGTTGTTAACGGTTCGCTGTTGTGCGGAAGAAATCACGACGGGCCTTCTGTTTATCCCGCCGCCGTTATTGGCTTTTCACAGTTTGTGAAAATTCGTTAAGGATGGATGTAAAGACATGAAATTTTACAGAATATTTTGTTTTCAGATAACGATATTATTTTTCTTTTCTTTGACGATTATTAACGCCCAACAGCAGAGGGTGGATATTTCAAAAGCTGTAATTAGCGCGTCTCCGTTATGGGAAGCCCGAGTCGGCGATACGATTAAAGCAAAACCGCACCTGCAGGCAAGTTCTGTTGTGCTTGTCGGCGAGAACGGAAGCGTAAGATCGTTTTTTATGAGCAGTACCCCCCTTTGGAATTTTGACGCGAGGGGAACCGCTGTTCCGTATATCGCCCGTTCATACGAAGCCGCAACTTATGTCTGCAATACGGAAGGCGTAATAATGGCGATAAACCGTGTGGGCAGGGAATTATGGCGCTTGAGGCTTGAAAGACCTATAACACATTCGCCTGTTGTAGGGTGGGACGGCAGGGTTTTTATACCTGTTAATTCGATAATGACATGCAGAACCGCTTCGGGACACGCATTGTGGACAATTGATTTAGGAAGCCAGATCGCCTTTTCTCCCATTCTTGATAAAACGGGAAGCGCGGCGGCAGTTTTGCAGAATAATGATTTTGTTAAAATCAATCAATTCGGTATTGTTGACCGGCTTAAATTAACGCGGCTTCCCGTTCTTATCGCTGCTTTAAACGAAGGAACATTGCAAAGTTATATACTGCAGTACCAGAACGGCGAAATGGAAAAAATTTCATTTAACGAAACGGCGAGAGAAGGAAACAGGCTTTTTAAATCAGGCTTCAGAACGCTTCCGGCTTCGCCTGTCGCGACTGCCAGCCTCGAAGATAAATTTGTCGTAACGCTCAGAGACGGAAGAACGCTTTGCATGGATTCAGGCGGAAACACTCTTTGGACAAGAGACAGCCATGAAGCTGCTGCGGAAAAAGGATCGGGTAACATCTCAATGGAACAAGCGGAGATGATGTTTGATGAGCGCGGCGTTTACACAATCACATTACGGGGCGTAAGCGCTTTTACCGCAGAAGGAAGACGAAGATTTGTTCACAGGTTAAGCGTTGAATGTTCCGGGGTGCCGGCTCTCAGTGATGAAGGCCTGCTTTACGCTTGCGGCAAAGACAATATACTGAGAGTTTACAAAATAGACGCAAAACCGCGTACGGCTATAACGCACAGATTTTACGGTCCTGAACCCGAAGGTAATTACGGAATGGGCAAGCCGCCTCCTTCTCCGTGGGTCGGGCAAAATAACCGTTACAATGATACAGAGCAGGACATGGTTTACGAACAAATCTCGTCTGCTATAAAAAGCGGACAGATTGGAAAGAATGAACCTGTCTATGTCGCGTATATGATGGAAATGATCGGTTTTTTCATCGGCAGTCCGCAGGTTTCGCCTGTACGTCCTTCGGTTAAACCGGCGCAGCGTATCAGATTAATCAGTCTCTTAGCGCATGTGGGATCAAGAGAAACAATTCCGTTCCTTTGGAATATTTTTGACAGAGACCCTGAACCCGCTGTTAGAAGGGCTTGCGCTGACGCGATTGGCATTATCGGCGTAGACCCGACGGGAAGGTCGTTTTATTCGTATCACTATTTGCTTACACCGAATAATCCCAACATTGATCCGCAGCTTGTGTTAGCGGCTACATCGTCAATCGCGAGGCTTTGCCGTTTCTCAGGCCCGCCGCTTGCGCCGGAAGGAATTAATGTTTTGCAGTATTTTTTAAATTTACATTCGCTTCCAAATGTTGTTAAGATTCAGATACGCAATGAGCTTGACGGTCTTTTTAAAGAAGGTTTGGACAAGGTAATTCAATAATCAGCGGTTTTGATTTCTTAGAGCCGCCGCTGTTTCAAAATCCGCCGCAGCGCTTTCTTTGTTTCCCATTAATTGGAAAATATTTCCCCTGCTGGCGTATGCCGCGGAATAGGATGGGTTAATCGAAAGGCTTCTGTTTAAATCTGCGAGAGCCCTGTCAAACTCCAATTTACTGTACCATGCGTTTCCGCGGTTGTGCCACGCAAGCGCGTAATCGCTCTTTAACCGTATTGCTTCTGAAAAATCTCTTATCGCCTTGTCGTCGTCTTCCAACGCGTACCATGCGCTTCCGCGTCTGTTCCAAATAACTGCGTTGGACGGTTCAAGGGTTATAACGCTGTTACAGTCTTCGATTGTTTTAATGTAATCTTTTGTCTGATAATACGCGTGCGAACGGTTTACAAGAGCGTCAACATAATTTTTGTTAATCGAAATTGCGTGTGAATAATCTTCGATTGCAAGAGTTGTCTCTCCGCGCTCCGATCTTGCGAAACCTCTGTAATTGTAAAGTTCCGCCTTGCTGTTGTTAAGTCTGATTGCGCGCGTGTAGTCATCAATTGCGCGTGTAAAATCGCGTTTTTTCATCCATGCGTTCGCGCGCGAAATATAACTTTCCAGGAATTCACTGTTGCGGTAAATTGACGTATTGTATTCCTGAATCGCTCTGTCGATATTTCCCTGGCGGTAATATTGCTCTCCCGCAAAGTATGAGATTAAAAACGGCGAAGCGCCCATCTGTCTTAAAATATCAGGATCGGGATTTTCATAATTGACAGGATCGATTTCCGAGACCAAAACTCCCATGCCGCGCAGTCTGCTTAAATCGCTTAGCGATGATAACGGACGCTGTACCTGATACGATATAAGAAGGCCCGCTTCTTCCGCTTCGTCTTCTATAAATTCTTCTTCAAGTTCTGTTTGATCTTCGACAACGACAGGCAGCGTTTCTTCGATTGTTTCTTTACCGTTGTTACATGTAAATAAAACGACGCATAACAAAGTTATCAATAGAAGCGCCGCCGCTCCTGCTATTACAAGGATTAACTCCCTTCTATTCAATATCCTCTCCTGGTTCAGGCGCTGCTTCACCGGCCGCTGCGGGAGCGGGAGCAGGAGTCGGTTCCGCTCTGTAAATTATTCTGATATTTTCTGTTGTTGTACGATGCCTTAGTTTTATAACAAGTATTTGTTCTTCAGGATAATACACCCAGCCGGATGAGTCATAACGTTCAAACTGGCTGTCCGATCTCCAGTCCATTCCGTGAATTTGAATTCTAAGAAACGGGCGGATTCCGCGGATAATCATGTGATGCGCCATGTTTGGAAAGAATACAACAGAAATATTAAAATTTCCGTCCGCGCTGAAATACGCCCTTAGTGACTGCGATATTGTCCATGCCCAATGCCCCGAATCTGTAAGCCATGCCGCTCTTGGATAATAATCAACAGGTTTAAGAATGTTATGAAGCCTTCCGGCGTTTCCGCTTGAAATAGCCGATAAGATCAGCGATCTTCCGATTCCAAACCAGTCTTCGTTATGCGTCGCATCCGCCCAGTAAACAAGCGCTTTTCCAAGCCTCATGCTGTATTCGGAATTACTGCTTTCGGGGTTTGACGCATAGACAGCGTCATTTTCCGCGTCTCTGTTTAAATTCTCAGAAATAAGCGTAAGAATTTGTTCCGATAAATGTTCGATTGGATTATTTAATTCGGGGCGCCAGCGTCTTATATCGAAATAAAATTCCAGAAGACCGGCGCAGTGATCGGCGGTAAGCATTTCAGAAGACGCGTTATGCACCATTGCGATAATATCGTTTGCCTGAACGACGCTACTTCTTGTTAAGAGGAAATCGAGGATATGTTCTTCTTTAAAAATATTCAAAGACCTTTCTCTTATCAGCCTGTTTATTAGATTTGTTTTTTCATTCTCTGCGGCGGCAAAAACGGCGTGCGCGTTTATCATACCGCCGGAAAATACAGACGATCTGTATGTCTCCGCGGGATGGTTTATAAAGTTGTCTAAAATTGCCGTTGATGCCGTAAGGTAGTTTCCCCGCGCGAGAGACTGGGAACCGTAAGCGATAATGTCATCCTCGGATGATAAGTTATACGCGTTTTGATTCCATTGAACATAATTTGAATCCTGCCATGTTTTAAGGATATTCGCATAATTCGAGACAGAGGAAATTACATAATCCGCAGGATCAAACGCTCTTTGCTTGCCTCTGGATCGATATGCGATAAATGTATTATCTCTGGAAAGTGTAAGCTGTCCGCTTTCAAGTTCTTTCCCTAAACTGCTGAATACATATCTTGAACCTGAGTATAAAATGCCAAGCTGGCCTGAATCCCTTACAAGCGATGAACGGCGCGGGAGAATCGGTATGATAATATCCGAAATATCTGAGGCAAATTCCGCGGCAATTTGAAGTTCCTGCCCCCTTGCAGACTCGATGGAATTGAATGTAAGTTCGGTTCCGCCGGGAAGGACGAAGCGCGCGCTGTTATCGGTAATTAACATTAACTCGGGATTAACCGGTATATTGACATTGTTGGCTCCCGTCAGCGTCAATCCTTTTCCGCGTTCTTCTTTAAGGCTAAACTCAAGTCCGCCATAAAAAATCTTTACGCCGCCTGTAATTTGCTTCGATTCTTCGGATAGATAGCGGCCTTTTATATTCATCGAACCCGGTGAAACAGAAAAATTGCCCATATTGGAGAACTGAAGAATTACAACGAAGCAAAACACCGCAAAATACAGAGCGGCTAGTCCTATTATTCGTGAAGCTAAAGGTTTTTTCATGGTTTAATATCAACCCCTTAATCGTCGGCTGTTTTTTTATCCATTATGATGTAACTTGCCGCTTTATTGATTATTGTATACTATATATTAGCATGAAAATTAAACTCATTGGAAGCGTTTTAACGCTGTTGTTGATTTTTTCCTCCTCCTCTGCGATTTTTGCTCAGGATGGCTCTCAGACTATTTTGACCGAAGTTGCGGCTCATCTTGCGCGCAGGGATTATACGTCCGCTCTGGAATTATTTAATAAACTGCCCAAAGAAGAAGCGGAAAAAATCGAAATCAGGATAATGCAGGCTTCCATTTACAACTCGGCAGGCAAGACTGCTGACGCAAAGCGTATCGCGAACGCCATTATCGCTTCTGACAGTAATAATACAGACGCTCTGATGACGCTAGCGGATGCTGCCGCGATTGAGGGCAAGGACAAAGAGAGACGGGGTTTTTTAGACAGAATTATCAAGATAGACGCAAACCATGTGAGAGCGTTAATTGATTTGGGTAACATCAATCTTAGAAATCAAAATCTGCGTTCTGCGGCGACTTATTTTGACAGAGCGCTTGCTGCCGACAGCGAAAACGGCGAAGCGCTTGTAAGCCGTGCGACCGTGTACCGTTATACAAGAGAGGCAAGAAACGCCGAAAGGCTTTTAAACCGCGCCGTTTCTTTATATCCCGATTGGGCAAGGCCGCTTCATGAAAGGGCAAGACTTTACAAGGGAGCCGGTTACAACAATGACGCGCTTAAAGATTTAACCGCGGCTATAAACCTTGAACCTGACAATTACTGGATGCTTGTAGATCGCGGCGAACTGTACATGGAAGTTAATCGAAAAGAAGACGCTCTCTCTGATTTTAACCGCGCCATTAAGTCGGAGCCTAATATTTTCATGGCGTATGTTTACAGCGCGGCGTTAAAAGATGAAGCCGGCGATTACGCCGGCGCGGAAAAAGATTATACCACTCTTGCGAAGTTAAAACCCGATTATTATTTTGCGTTCGAAGCGTTAGGCGCTCTTAGAATGAGAAATAAACAATGGGCTTTAGCGAGAGACGCGTTTTTGGAGGCGTATAAACAAGCGCCGAAAGAATTTACATATGCGCTGCTTGCCGCCGCAAATTGGATGCGCGCGGGGAGACAGACAGATCCAAAACAATTTCTTGCGCAAGTGCTTCGCACCGCTCCCAGAGATTCTATAGAGTATTCCATGCTGCGTCTTTACCACGATCTTTCCGGCGATTCAGGCGTAACTATTAGCGTAGAAAGCGAAAAAAATGTATATAAAAAATCTCAAATGCTTTTTTATCTTGCTACATTTTATGATATAAGAGGAAATAAAAATCTTGCGGACAGATATTATTTGATGGCTCAGGATCTAAACGCGCCCGGCACTATAGAATGGCAGTTGAATGAAATGATACTTTTGGAACGTAATCTTGGCGTAAGGGCAGGGAAATGAACAGCAACACAACAACAATTACTCTGAACGGAAGAGAATTTAAATTGATCGGAACAGCGCACGTATCTCGCGAAAGCATTGAAGAAGTGCGCAGCATTATCTGCGAAGATAAACCTGATATGGTCTGCGTAGAACTGGATCAGGGGCGCTACAATTCGATCACACAAACCGATAATTGGGAAAAATTGGATTTAGCGAAAGTTTTTAAAGAAGGAAAAGGATTCTTATTAATCGCAAATTTGGTTTTAGCAAGCTTTCAGCGCCGTCTTGGAAATGAGTTGGGCGTTAAACCCGGCGAAGAAATGAAAATGGCTGTTGAAACCGCAAAAGAAGCAGGAATCCCCAACAGTCTTTGCGATCGTGAGGTGCAAACAACACTAAGGCGCGCATGGGCAAAATGCGGTTTTTGGAGCAAGTGCAAATTACTTGCGTCTCTTTTAGCGTCCGCTTTTTCTAAAGAAAAATTAAATGAACAGGAAATAGAAAATTTAAAAGATAAAAATGAACTTGACGGCATGATGGGAGAGCTTGCGGAATATCTGCCTGCTGTAAAAACGGTTTTAATAGACGAACGTGACCGCTATCTTGCTTCGAAGATTTGGACATCCACACCTCCCGAAGACAGCTCGCCGAAAAAAATAACCGCTGTCGTCGGAGCCGGCCACATGAAGGGAATGGTTTCCTATTTGGAAAAACTCGCCGCTGGCGAAGTGACTGCGGATGTGACTGAGCTGGATCAAATTCCAAAACCGGGTTTTCTTTCCAAAGCAGCAGGCTTGATTATACCCATTGCGATTGTAGCTTTAATTGCGGTTGGATTTGTCGGTAAAGGAGCGGATGTCGGTTTTGAAATGATTCTCAGATGGGTATTGTGGAACGGTTCTCTCGCAGCGGTCGGCTCTCTTGCCGCTCTTGCACACCCGCTTGCGATTCTTGTTTCATTTCTGGGCGCTCCGTTAGCGACTTTAAACCCGTTTATCGGTGTTGGATTATTTTCCGGTATTGTTCAAATTTATTTTAGAAAGCCGCGCGTTTCTGATGTTCAAGACCTTACAGAAGACGCGACAAGCCTAAAAGGCATTTACCGTAACAGGATAACAAAAGCGTTGCTCGTATTTTTTCTTTCCAGTTTTGGCGGTATGATTGGCAACTTTATTTCGTTTCCTGCGATTGCGGGATTACTTGCAAATTAAAATTTATGGAAGACATAAAAAATAAATACGCAATGACAGTTACCGCGTGTCCGAATGAAGACATCGCAAAGAAGATAGCAGGTTTACTTTTGGAAAAGAAATTAGCTGCCTGCATCCAGCTTTTTCCGATTAACAGTTTTTATTCATGGAAAGGCGAGATATGCAATGACAACGAGATTATCCTTTTTATAAAATGCAGACAAGAGCACTACGCCGCGATTGAAGAAATAATTATTGCAAATCATCCCTACGAAGTGCCTGAGATTATAATGATGCCTGTTATTGGCGGCTTTAGTAAATATTTGGATTGGATTGATGAAGTTAGCGGTGGGGAGTGATTGATGGATTACGCATAAACTAACTTTCCTCTAGCTTCAGGAATAGCTCGTCCAATTGATTGCGCCGTTTCGATCCATTCTTCAATGGCGATTTCTGCATTTTTTACAGCTTCCACATGAGTTTGACCGTCTGCCATACAGCCTGCAAGTTCAGGTACTTCAGCGATGAATGCGTTGTCTTTGGTGCTCCATTATCTACAAAATTAGTGTATGTAAATGAATAGATTTCCATAATTATCCCTCTATCAATTCTGTCTTTTGTCCTGTTAATTTGCCTACCTGATCATTTAATTTTTCTGCGGTTTTTGAGGTGTCGGTGTATTTGTTGATAGCGCTTGTCAGGTGTTTGCCTACAAGGCTGTACTCGGTAAAAAACTTGCCAAACTTATCCTGAACCTGCGATATTTCTCCAAGGATTGTTTTTGCTTCCTGTTCAATGCTTAAACCTTTTAATCCGTATAAAATCGCCATCAGGTAGGCATAAAAACAATTAGGTGAAACAGGTATTACGCGTTTCTCCTGAGCGTAATGCAGGATTTCAAAGTCTTTATTTGTGAATGAATCGTTAATGATTGTCTCATAGTATACATTTTCCGCAGGGATATACATGATGGCAAAATCAAAAGTTTTTTCGGCAGGGTTAATGTATTTGGTTGCTATTTCATCAATTCGTTTTTTTACGCTCGCAACAAATTCTTTTTTAAAGTTTTTCTTGTCTTCGTCATTTTCGGCTTTTATAAATCTTTGAAAACTTTCAAGGGGGAATTTTGAATCAACAGGAACCAGATTTCCATCCAGTTTGATTACCGCGTCAACCTGAGTGCCGTTTTTAAAACTGTATTTCATTTCATAATTGGAGCCGGGAAACATCTGCTTGAGCATATCTTCCAGAAGAAACTCGCCGAGGTTGCCGCGAAGTTTCGGCGCCTGCAGAATATCCTGAAGCGAAGAAATATTTTTTCCGATATCCTGAATATTTTTCGCCGTCGTCTCTAAAGTTCCAAGTTTGTTGTGAATATCTCCGATTGTCTGGTTAGAGCTGGTTAATTGTTTTATAATGCTGTTTTGAGAATCACTTAGCCTCTGATTCATCATGGTTGTCATCTGCTGGAGCTGGTTATTTAAAACATTCTGAGTGTCGGTTAAAAGTTTTTGCTGTGAAGTAAGCGAAGCCTGCTGGCTTTCTAGCTGCTTTGTTTTAAGCTCGTTTAGCTCGTTTTTTAAATCGAGCATTTGAGGAGATAAATCTGTCTGCCTGTTGGAATACAATTTTATAAGAATCAGAATAACCAGCAAAAAAAGGACTGCAAACGCGCCTAATGTAAAAATGTCCATGATGTATACCTCACTCAACCCTTTCAATTCTCGCGCCGAGAGCTGATAATCTTTCCGGCAGATGTTCATAGCCTCTTTCGATCTGGTAAACGTTGCGGATAACGCTTTTGCTTTCGGCGCACATGGTTGCGATCAGCATTGCCATTCCGGCGCGGACATCGGGGCTGATCAGTTCTGAGCCGTGGAGTTTTGACGGACCTGAAATTACCGCGCGGTGAGGATCGCATAACACGATTCTTGCGCCCATGCCGATTAATTTATCGACAAAGAACATGCGCGACTCGTACATTTTTTCGTGAACCAGAACTGTGCCTTGTATTTGCGTCGCGACTACGATAATTATGCTTAATAAATCAGGAGGGAATCCAGGCCAGGGAGCGTCGTCGATTTTTGGAATCATACCGCCGATGTCGTGATTTACTTCCATGCTTTGTTTTTTTGGCACGTGAATAATGCTGCCTTCGTGCGCCCATACGATACCAAGTTTATTAAATGCGATTTTAGCGGGGCGCATGTCGCTTTGACGCGCGCCGTGTATGTGCATGTCTCCGCCTGTTACAGCCGCTAATCCGATAAACGAACCTACTTCCATGAAGTCGGGACCTATTTCAAAATCGCAGCCTGAAAGTTTTTCGACACCTGTAATTTTTAAAATGTTGGAACCGATACCGTCAATCTTCGCGCCCATTTTTACTAGCATACTGCATAAGTCCTGCACGTGCGGCTCGCTCGCTGCGTTTGTTAAAATTGTATTCCCTTTCGCGAGAACCGCCGCCATGATTGCGTTTTCTGTCGCGGTAACCGAGGCTTCGTCAAGAAAAATATCCGCGCCGGTTAGATATTTCGCGGTAAATGTAAAATCATCGCCGACTTTTACTTTAGAGCCCAGTTCTGTCAGAACTAAAAAATGGGTGTCCAGGCGTCTTCTTCCGATTACATCGCCGCCTGGCGGCGGGAGAATCACTTTTCCCGATCTTGCCAAAACAGGACCTGCGAAAAGAATCGAAGCTCTAATTTTGAGCGCCTGTTCCCTCGGTATCTCCGAAGATTTTATATCTAATAATGTTAATTTAATTACATTCGGCTCTAAGGTTTCAACCTCTCCGCCGAGGGCGATAAATACGTCAAGCATTACATGCACGTC
>WQSF01000015.1 GCA_009788065.1 Treponema sp. | reverse complement strand
AATGAAGAATAAAATAAAAAATCAAATTAATTCATCGATCGATGAAATATTTAACAAATATTAATTTCTTAATCTAGCCGTTCAACAGCGTGATAAATCCGACCTCTTATTTTTTCAAGACGGTTTAAACGCCTGGGCAAGAGATGTCGATAATTCGATGCCGGTGTATTAAGATATAAAAAATATGGAAATGAAAATAGACATAGAACATATTCGTAATCATTTTAAAAATGATCGTTTCGCTACCGGAGCAGGAATTATAATTGATTCTGTTACCGAGGATTGCGCGGTGTGCAGCATGGAACTTAACGAAGGACATAAAAATTCTGTAGGAAATGTTCAAGGCGGTGCTATTTTTACACTTGCTGATTTAACATTCGCAGTTCATTGCAATTTAGCTTGGGTTTGCGGTGAGGACATCGGGGTCACAGTAGGACAATCGTGCAATATTTCATTTTTGAAAAGCACTAAAGGAAAAAAATTAACGGCATATTCTTCATGCCTTTCTAAAGGCCGCAGCGTGTCTGTTTACAGAATCAACGTAAAAGATGATTTGGGCGTAGTGATTGCTGAAATGACGGCGAACGCTTTTACGACAACGAAACGGTAGAACCCTTGAATACATACTAAACATATGGTATTATTCGGTTATGGATATAAGCACAACCTGCGTACATGGCTGTAAGAAAAAATACGACACAACAGGCGCGGTTTCAGTTCCCATTTTCGCATCCTCAACTTTTGCGCATCCCGGAGTAGGGCAGAGCACGGGGTTTGATTATTCACGCACGCAGAATCCCACAAAGGAGCATCTGGAGCAGACAGTTACAGCGCTTGAAGGCGGCGAAGATACAATAGCGTTTTCGTCGGGGATGGCGGCGGTTTCAACGCTCATGGAATTATTTTCGCCGGGCGATCATATAATAGCGTCTTATGATTTATACGGCGGTACTTTCCGCATCTTCACCCATATTTCGGAAAAAAACGGGATTAAATTTTCATATGCGGTAAACACAGAAGAAATCCTTAAAAAAATTACACCTGCGACAAAAGCGGTTTTTATTGAAACGCCTACCAATCCGATGATGAATGTTATCGATATTGCGGCGGTATCACAAATTACCAAAAAGGAAAATCTGCTTTTGATTGTTGATAATACTTTTCTTACGCCGATTTTTCAAAAACCTTTGGCTTTAGGCGCGGATATAGCGCTTCATAGTGGAACAAAATATCTTGGCGGACATAACGATACTCTTGCCGGTATGCTGACTGTGAATACCGTAGATTTGTCCAAGAAGCTTCGTTATATCTCAAAAACAACAGGGAGCAGTCTTTCGCCTTTTGACAGTTTTTTAATTATCCGCGGAATTAAAACTCTCGCGATAAGAATGGAACGCCATAACAAAACCGCACAGGCTGCGGCAAAGTGGCTTACCGGTCAAAGTAAAATAAAAAAAGTTTTTTATATCGGTTTGCAGGATCATCCCGATTATGAAATCTCCTGCCGCCAGGCAAGCGGATTCGGAGGCATGATTTCTTTTTATGTTGATAATGAACAAACAGCCGTGTCGATTTTAGAAAATGTAAAAATTATAAAATACGCGGAAAGTCTTGGCGGAACGGAGAGCCTTATCACCTATCCTGTATTGCAGACTCATGCCGATCTTCCCAAGGACGAACGTGAAGCTCGCGGGATAAACGGGTGTCTGCTTCGTTTGTCGATCGGTCTTGAAGCGTTAGACGACATTATAAGCGATTTAGAACAGGCAATAGGCGGTAAATGATGTACGATTTTAACAATGTAATCGAAAGAAGAAACACATATAGTATTAAATACGATCCCGTTTCGCGGGGAAAACCGGAAGATGTACTGCCAGTGTGGGTTGCCGATATGGATTTTGCGGCGCCTCCCTGCGTGCAGGATGCTCTTGTTTCCCGCGCCCGGCACGGGATTTTCGGTTATTCAGAACCCGGTGCGTCATACTGGACTGCTGTGCAAGGATGGTATAAAAACCGTTTTGAATGGGAAATAGAAAAAGATTGGCTGTGTATAACTCCCGGAGTTGTAAATGCGTTATATCTCGCCGTCCGCGCTCTTACAAAACCGGAAGATTTAATACTTATTCAACAACCTGTGTATTATCCGTTTAGTTCTTCCGCGTTAAAAACAGGACGTAAACTGCTGGTTAATGAGCTTGTTTATAAAGACGGCTGTTATACGATAGATTTTGATGATTTTGAAAATAAAATAAAAGAAGCAAAAGTTTTTATATTATGCAATCCGCATAACCCTGTCGGCAGAGTATGGACACGCGACGAGCTTTTTCGTATGGGCGAGATTTGCCTGCGTCACGGCGTTATTGTTGTCTCCGATGAAATTCATCAGGATATTGTTTTTCCGCCGTTTAAACATCTTGTATTCGCGGGTCTTGATGCACGGTTTGCCGATATTACAATTACATGCGCGTCCCCTTCTAAATCTTTTAATCTTGCGGGGCTTCAACATGCCAATATTTTTATTTCTAATAAAAAGTTACGCACGCTTTTTAAAGAAGAATATGAAAGTACCGGTTTGAGCCAGCCCGGTATTATGGGAATTATTTCATGTGAAGCGGCGTATACAGACGGAGCGCAGTGGCTTGATGAATTGGTCGATTATATCGCGGATAATATGCTGTTTTTGGATAATTATTTAAAAAAACAAATCCCAAAAATTAAACTTGTAAAACCGGAAGGAACATATCTTGCGTGGCTTGACTGCTCCGGTTTAAAATTGTCTGCAAAAGATTTAGATACCGCCATTATAAAAAAATGCAAGTTATGGCTGAACGACGGCGTTATGTTCGGAAAATGCGGCTCCGGTTTTCAACGGATAAATGCCGCCTGTCCCCGTTCAGTTTTAGAAAACGCGCTTGAGCGTTTGAAAAAAATCCAATAAGAGGTAAACCATTGAAAGTATCAACAAAAGGAAGATATGCCCTGCGGATGTTACTCGATCTGGCAGAACACAAGGAAGAAGGTTTTATACCGTTAAAAGATATTGCGCAAAGACAGGATATTTCCAAACAGTATCTTGAGCAAATTGTTTCGATTATTAATTCATCAGGCGCTCTTCGCGCGAACCGCGGCAAACAAGGCGGTTATATGCTCGCAAAGGAACCTTCCGAATACACCGTCGGGGAAATCCTGCGCATAACAGAAGGCAATCTTGCGCCTGTGGCCTGCCTTGAAGATAAAGTTAATCAATGCGAGAGAGTCAAGAAATGCAAAACCCTTTCCATGTGGAAAGGACTCAACAAAGTTATCGCCGATTACCTCGACGGCATTACCTTGCAGGATTTGCTGGATAGTAATTAAATTAATTATAAATTCTTACTCTTTCTATTTCTGGAAGCTAGCATATTTGAGGTACGTTATACTGTGCAATATTTTCGTCAACGGTAATGAGGGTTAATTGTTCGGAAAGAGCAGTTGCGATAAGCAAACGGTCAAAAGGATCTCGATGTATCAATGGCAGTTGTTCTAGTGACATAATATGATTTTCACTGATAGGAAGTAAGATAAAACCGTTCTTTTTTATTTGGTTAATAAAGCCGTTTGTATTCTGTGGAAATATCAACTTGCCTATATTTATTTTTATCCCGACCTCAAGAACAGAGGTCATACTGACATATTTAATATTTTGCCGTTCCTCAATTGCGCTTTTTATTATATCTGACAATGATTCTTGATCACCATTAAAAAACCACAGAACCGTATGAGTGTCTAATAAATAGTCCATTTACATATATTCCTTAAAGTCTTCCAGAGGAGCATCAAAATCATCAGACATTTTAATCTGTCCTTTCAAACAACCAAATACAGGAACTTTTTGAGGCTCAGCTTGGGATGGAGTAAATGTAAATATAACCGTTCCTGTAGGTACTTCATGAGGGACAGTTATACGTCGGTCAGCTGGAACATCTATTGTTTGAGTTATTGTCATATAATAAATATAATATAAAAAGAGACAATAGACAATTATGATGAAAAACCTAGTTAAACATTTAGTAAATCACAGTTTAACCCCATAAATGCCCTCAAAAACGAATAGAAGAAACTTGTCAAAAAACCTCAATACACCTTTTCCGTTGTGTCCATCCGCTCACAGGGAAAGGCTATATTCTCACTTTACCTCGGCAATAAGCCCAAAAGGGTTTTGCATAAATTTTATAAAGAAAGATTACAACAATGAAAAGTAAATCAGAACGGTTATGGCTTGTTACTGTAGTCGCAAATCGCACTTACCGCAATTGCCTGCGGCAACGGCACAGACGATGGCGACACAACAGACCCTGGCAACAACACAACCCCCAGCCCCTGCGCAAACGGACACTCATTCACCGAATGGGAGGAAACAACAGCCGCCACCTGCCTGGACGCGGCAGTCAACACTGAAAAATGTGATGTTTGCGGCGCGCTCGGTGAAGAAACGGACGAAGGGCATCATGCGCTAGGACATTCCGCAGGGGAAGCAGGCGGAGCGATAGAGGCGACGTGCGAAGATGACGGTTATACAGGAACGGGGATTTGTATCCGCTGTTCAATTGAATTAACAAGCGAAGTTATCGATGCATTTGGCCATCATTACCATGACTGGACAGACTCTGCCTGTATTGCATCGGGAAGCAGTACAAGAGAATGTACCAATGACTGCGGTACTGTAGACACTCGCCTTGTAGGAATTGGTCATGATCATGGCACATCGGGAACAGGAAGCTTAATCTGTAAAAGAGATCATTGTGATCATCAATACGCAATAGGCGACCAAGGACCTGCAGGCGGAATAATCTTCTATGTGGCAGACAATACAGACGGCAGACCTGACGGCATTACCATACAAGGCTACGGCAGTTCTGGCGATAACGGTTACTTCGCCGAATATACCACCTACTACCTTGAAGCTGCTCCTGTAAATGAAACTACTTCAGCTAACATACAATGGGGAGCGCAAGGAACATTATTTGATGCGAATGGAACATTAATAGACGGTATAACAACATGGGCAAATGCAACAGCAAAAAACGCAGGATTGGCGGCATCAATTGGCGTTGGCAGAAAAGATACGCAGACAATAGTAAACAGTGCAGCATTTGCGGCATTGACAAATACAGCGGCGCAAAGATGCGCAAATAAAAGCTTAAATGGGTTTACAGATTGGTTTCTTCCAAGTTTAGGAGAGTTAAACGAAATGTATAAAGCCAAAGGACAGACAGGAATACCGACAACAGGAGTTTTCTGGTCTTCGTTACAGCGCAATAATCTTGGTGCGTGGGATCAGAGTTTCGGTAATGGCAGTCAGGGCGGCACCGGCATCAAGGATTTCGTCTGCAACGTCCGTGCCGTCCGGGTTTTTTAGGCTCTGGCACTTTAAGGGAGAAGAGGAAGAATTTTTAACCACGGAGGACACAGAGGACACGGAGTTTTTTGTACGAAAATCTTCATTCCTCCGTGAAACTCTGAGCAACTTTAGTTGCAATACTCCGTGGTTTAATTCTTGGGTCTTCCTTCTATCAGCCGTCCTTCGCAAGAGGGGCGGTTGTTGCAATCTTCGCTTGACAGTTTGGCATTTATATACTAGATTTAAAATGTCTTCGAAAGAGGATAGCCACTTGATGAGGCGGCGTTGTGGCCTCATCTGCCGAACCCGATTTTGCTCTTGCAAGGTCGGGGGATTTTTTTAGTTTTTAATCGACGTTTTTAAATATTTACATTTATAAATGCAAGTTCACCTAAAATTATAAAAATCAAGATTAAGTTAAAATGTCGGTTCCGTATCTTACGTATTTAAATCGATTCAAACAAATTATCGATTATTTTATCAAAATTTTCTACGTCGCTTAAAACCCATTCTTCATCCAGTTTTCTGACAGGGCTGATAATTATTACGTCCAGTGTCTCGGGTTTCCAATAGAATCTGTATGCCTTGCTCATTACTAAAGATCTGTCGATTCCGTTCCTTCTGGAAAAAGCCGCTATTAAATCTACATGATCAAGCGAGGGTCCGTTGCTTTTTATCCCCTTGTTTTCATAAATTATTATACGGCCTGTATAATAATCAAGTTTGCCGTCTTGTAATGACCAGTTCAATTTATAGTCCATATTGAGACATTATAGACTATTTAAAGAAAATTTTCCACTTCTACATAAACCGTCACAACATTACAAATTTATTCTTTTTATAATCAATTAAACCGTCTTTTTTCATTTTTATCAGTTCATGCGAGAGCGCGGTTCGTTCGACGCAAAGGAAGTCCGCCATTTCTTCGCGGTTAAACGGCAGGGTTATGTTAATTTTACTGAATGACTCAAGGTAGCGCATAACTTTTTCCCTTATGGTTTTTAATTCAAGAATTTCCATTTTATTTTGCATCATCAGATTTTTTTTTGCGATTATGCTTGTCATGTTTTCTATTAATTTAACGTGGAATGTACAGGAACTAGAACATGTTTTTAAAAAACGCGGAAAATAAAGTTTCATGTAACATGAATCTTCGGCTGCGATTACCGTAACAGGACTTATTGTGACTCCCGCGCAGCACAACGCTTCGGCGAAAATACCGCCGGGCGGCATTGCGGCTATCAACGAGCGGTTGCCTTCGTAATTTTCCCGTATTATATGAAATAATCCCGCAAGTACAATTCCAAAAGATTCGAGTTTATTTCCTGCAAGAAGAATAATTTGTCCTTTTTTTATATTTTCTGTTCTTGCATTCATACATTCAAGTAATATACTGCGCTCCGAATTATCTATATTCTTAAATATACCTGTCGATTCAAGAACATCTAAATAATTTTCATAATTTTTCAAATTTTCTCTCTTTTGTGGTTTAAACCACTGAAAATAATTTTTAATTTATTACATTTAACAGTGTAAATCAATGAAGCATTTTACTTATTTGCAAAGTATTTTAAGAGGAGTGTTGTTATGAGAAAACATGTATGTATCATCTGCGGTTATGTTTATGACGGGGCGCTGCCCTTTAACGAATTGCATGAAGACTATGTATGTCCAATCTGCGGAGTGGGTAAAAACAAATTCGAAGTTTTATCCCATGATTTTAAAGAGGCGTTTCTAAAGATTAATTACGGGCTTTATGTTATTACCTCAAAAGAAGGGAACAAAGACAACGGCTGTGTTGTCGACGCTTTAATGCAATTAACTGACGAACCTCCCATAGTTGCGTTTTCAATCAACAAGGTTAACATGACGCATGACATGGTAATAAATTCTAATGAATTTAATATTTCGGTTCTTACAGATGAAGCGCCCAAAGAGCTTTTTAAGTTATTCAGCGCGAAATCGGGAAGATATATCTCAAAATTTGAAGAGTTTCCCGACGCAAAAAGAAGCGAGAACGGCGTTTATCATCTGACAAAATATGTTAATGCCATTTTTTCAGGAAAGATTATCGACGCGATTGACGCCGGAACGCATACACTGTTCCGAGGAGAAATACAAAGTGCGGAAGTTATTTCGGGCGGAAAAACTTTATCATACAGTGATTACCGCAGAGACGCAAAATACAGGCAGATGTTTTGTTATCAATGTCAGCAGACAGCGAAGGGCAGCGGCTGTACAATGGCGGGTGTTTGCGGCAAGAAACCGGAAACCGCTGTTACTCAGGATATTCTGACATGTGAATTAATTTCGCTTGCAGTCGCAATTCAGGAAAATTTTCTGGATTATTCAAGCGCGCCTAATTTAATAGATTTAATTGTAGACGGATTGTTCATGTGTATTACAAATGTAAATTTCGATACAGAAAAGATAGCGGCATTTTCCGCAAGGGTTAATGCAAACAGGGAAAAACTTGATGGTATAGAAGTAATAAAACATGAAGAACTCTTCAACGGAGATGAAAATATCCGCTCCCTGCGTTCTACGCTTTTGTTTGGACTGCGCGGTATGGCGGCATATGCGCATCACGCTAGAGTTTTAGGCAAGCGGGACAGGGAAGTGGATAACTGGTTTGTAAAAGGAATGTCCGCGCTTGGAATGGAACATACCGCAAATGAATGGCTTGGGCTTTTAATGGAATTCGGCGGTGTAAATTTAAAATGCATGGAAATCCTTGATGCCGCAAACACCGGCGCTTACGGAAATCCTGAACCAAAACGGGTTTCATTACTGGTTGATAAAGGACCGTTTATTGTTGTTACAGGACACGATTTGCGCGATCTGAAAATGCTGCTTGAGCAGACTGACGGCAAAGGAGTTAACATATATACTCACAGCGAAATGCTGCCCGCGCACGGTTATCCCGAACTTAGAAAATATCCTCATTTAAAAGGGCACTTTGGAACCGCGTGGCAGAATCAACAGAATGAATTTAAAAATCTTCCGGCGCCGGTTTTGTTTACAACAAACTGCATTATGCCGCCGAAAGAAAGTTACGCCGACAGGGTTTATACAACCTCAATCGTACAATACCCGGGAATAATTCATATCGAAGAAGATCAAAACGGTTATAAAGATTTTTCTGTTGTAATTGAACGCGCTTTAATGCTTGGCGGTTTCAGCGAAGATATGCAATTTACCGGATTGAACGGCGGCATGACGATGACAACAGGTTTCGGGCGTAAAACAGTTTTGGATAACGCGCCTGCAATTATCGACGCTGTAAAAAGCGGAGCGATTAAACACTTCTTTCTTGTCGGCGGCTGTGACGGCGCGCAAAGTTCGCACAGTTACTACACCGACTTTGTAAAACAGACTCCGCCCGATACTGTAACGCTCACGCTGGCATGCGGAAAATTCCGTTTTAACGATCTTGACGCCGGTTCTATCGGGACGTTCCCCAGAATTATGGACATGGGTCAGTGCAACGATTCTTATGGCGCTGTTGAGGCCGCCATTGCGTTAGCCGAAGCGTTTAACTGCGGCGTAAACGATCTGCCTTTAACTTTAGTGCTGTCATGGTATGAGCAAAAAGCAGTCTGTATTTTATTAACGCTTCTTTCGCTTGGCATTAAAAATATTTACATAGGACCGAGTGTTCCCGCGTTTTTTTCAGAAGCGATACTAAAGGTGATTGTCGATAAATTCGATCTCCATCTTATCACTACACCGGAAAAAGACCTTGAAAAGATTTTAAAGAAATAATTTTTAAAGCAAAAAAAAGGGACATTCACTTTTAGTGATGTCCCCTTTTTATCAGTTTAAACTAACCGATTTACTGCGGACCAAGGCGCTGTATGTTTCCTATCATGTATGAAGCGGATGTAACTCCGGGGAAACCTCCGTCCATCGTTACAACATTCTTTGTCGGGTCTGTTCTGTGGTGCAGTGTAACATTTCTGATCAACTGATTAATCGCGTTAACTCTTCCTTCATCCTGGCTTGTTAAACCCAAGGCGATATAGAAAGGTCCTGCCGCGTTTGCCGCAGGAATGTTTTCTTTCTTGAACTGTGCGTGTCCGCTTGAGCCTGAAATGTCGTATTCAATGGTAAACCATTCATTAGCGACTGCGCCCAAACCTGCCCAGTTGGTGTTTTTCTGATAAATAATTTTGTGCGCGAACATAGCGTCGGTGCTAAGGCTTACTACTGTGTTGCCGCTGTCAGGTATAAAATCTTCTTCCTTGTAATTTCCGTACATGCGGATAGCGCCGCTTCGCAAGGATTTTGTAATATTGTCTTCGTCTACCATATACTCGGCTGTTATTTTATTATAGTTTCCCCATGTCTGTCCTGCAGGAAGCGTAAATTTGTACATTGCAAGAGCCGCGTTTGCTAACCTAACCCTTTCTGTTCCCGGAGGAGGCGGTAACATAGCGTACTTGTCTACTTTCGGCTCTGCGCTGCCGCCGCCGCCTGAACTTGCGCAAGATGTCAGTGTAATCGACGCAGCCAGCGCTGCAATCACGATAACTAATACTAGTTTCTTCATAAGATTCTCCTTAAATAATTGATTTTCTGGTTTATTCTATCACGGTAAAGATGATAAATCAATACTGTCTTTTTTCCAATTTTCAGGCTATAATTGCGCTATGGCTCTAATCAATCTTGCGGCTGAGACAGGGAAGGCGCTGCCTCTTGGAGCGTCTTTAACTCATGAAGGCGTTAATTTTTCTGTCTTTTCAAGAAATGCCGCAGCCGTCACTCTTATTATTTTTGAGTCTGCCGACAAAGACTGTCCGTGGATTGAAATCCCTCTCAATAAAAGAGAACATAAAACCGGAAATATTTGGCATTGTTTTATAAAAGGTCTTCAAGCGGGAACCTGTTATTTATTCCGCGTAGACGGACCTTACTTTCCGGAAAAAGGACATCGATTTAACCCCTATAAAACTTTATTAGATCCGTACGCGAAAGCGATCACAGACGCAAGCGATTGGGATTATACGATTTGCTCCGGTTTCGATCCGAATAAACCCGGACGCGATTTATCTTTTTCATACGAAGATGATGTTTCCAATCAGCCTCGCTGCATCGTAATCAACAATGATTTTGACTGGCAGGGCGATACGCCGATAAATTATCCTCTGCGTTTCAGCGTAATTTATGAGGCGCATGTAAAAGGGCTTACCGCTAATCCGAATTCCGGGGTTGAACATCCCGGAACCTACAGAGGCGTAATCGAAAAAATTCCCTTCTTTAAAGATTTGGGTATAACAAGTATTGAATTTTTACCCGTTCAGGAATTTAACGAAAACGAAAATCTGCGGACTAATCCGCGTACCGGAGCTAAATTAACCAACTATTGGGGTTATTCTACAGCCGCGTTTTTTGCGCCCAAGGGATCATACGCGGCGGATAAAACTCCCGGCGGACAGGTAAAAGAATTTAAAGAGATGGTAAGAGAACTTCACAAAGCGGGAATCGAAGTAATTCTCGACATTGTTTTTAATCACACTGCCGAAGGCAATGAGATGGGTCCTACTTTCTCGTTCCGCGGGCTTGATAATTCGATTTATTACATACTCAACGAAAACAAACGATATTATCAAAATTATTCCGGCTGCGGAAACACGGTGAATTGCAATCATCCTGTTGTGCGCACATTTATCATGGACTGCCTTAGGTATTGGGTGATGGAAATGCACGTTGACGGATTCCGTTTCGATTTAGGTTCGATACTCGGACGCGATCAATCTGGAAGAATAATGGAGAATCCTCCGACTCTTGAGCAAATCGCGGAAGACCCTGTGCTTAGTTCGACAAAAATAATCGCGGAAGCGTGGGATGCAGGCGGCGCTTATCAGGTCGGCTGGTTTCCCGGCGGACGCTGGGCGGAGTGGAACGATAAATACCGCGACAATGTTCGCAGTTACTGGAAGGGTGATCCGAAAGAAACCCGGCACCTTGCAACCCGCATTGCGGGCAGTTCCGATCTATATCTTCGGGACGGGCGCAAGCCATTCCATTCCATAAATTTTATTACAAGCCACGACGGCTTCACAATGAATGATTTGGTTTCGTTTAACGGCAAACACAACGAAGAAAACGGAGAAAATAACAGCGACGGTTCCAACAACAATCTAAGTTACAATTACGGCGTAGAAGGCAGCACCAATGATCCTGTTATTAAAACTATCCGCGACCGTCAGTTAAAAAACTTTTTCGCAACAATGATGGTTTCTCTCGGCACTCCGATGATTCTTGGCGGTGACGAATTCGGCCGCACCCAAAACGGTAATAACAACGCGTATTGTCAGGATAATGAGATTTCATGGTATAACTGGTCGTTACTTGAACAGAATAAGGATATTTACCGCTTTGTTAAAGAAATGATAGCTTTCCGTCTTCGTCACCCCGGTTTTATGCGCCCTGAATTTTTTACAGGCAGAGGCGGATTTTACAAGGCGATCCCGGATATAAGCTGGTTTAACGAAACTGCTCACGTTGTTAATTGGGGAGAAGTCGGCTACTATCTTGCTCTCCGTCTTCTCGGCAGTAAAGCCGATACTCTGGCGGATCGCGATGACAATGATTTTTACATTATGTTTAACGCTTATATCGATCTTAAGAGCTTTGTTCTTGCCGATCCGCCGCCAAAGAAAAAATGGTTTCGCGCCATAGACACCGGACTTAATTCACCTAACGATATTTTGCTTCCGGGAACGGAAGAACCTTTACATTCCCAGCGTGTTTATCCTGTAAAAGCCCGCAGTATTGTAATACTTATTTCCAAAGAAGGATAAAAATGGACAACAGCAGTTTTATTTTCGGCGTAGACCTTGACGGCGTTGTCGGCGATTTTTACGGCGCAATCAGAAAAATCGCCGCCGAATGGTTGAACAAACCTGTAGAATCATTAACCACCGAAGTATCTTACGGTTTTAACGAATGGGGCATAGACGAATTCGGCGGCTACGACAGACTGCACCGTTATGCTGTAACCCAGCGCAACATTTTTGGCGATATGGAACCGATCCTTCACGCTCCCGCGATACTTAGAAAACTTTCAAATCAGGGAATACGAATCCGTATAATCACGCACCGTCTCTTTTTAAAATATTCGCACTCAGCCACAATCAAACAAACAGTAGACTGGCTGGACAATTACGACATCCCTTATTGGGACATCTGCTTTATGAAAGACAAGGGAGCTGTCGGCGCTCATATTTATATTGACGATACTCCCGAAAACGTAATAAATCTGCGCAAACAGGGATGCAACACTATTGTTTTTACCAACTCTACAAACCGCAGTTTGGAAAGCCCGAGAGCGGATAACTGGGAAGAAGTTGAACGCATGGTAATGGAAGCCCGCGAAGAGTGGCGGACAGGTACTGTCGGATTATTTGACACGAAGTGATCGATAATAAATATAAACATAAAGAGATTAGCCATAAAGAGATTAATATTGTTCTTACGACAATTAACGCCAAGTGGATACATCCTTCGCTTGCACTGCGTCTGTTAAAAGCCAATCTGGGCGATCTTGAACCAAACTGCGAAATAATGGAATTTAATCTTCGCCAGCCGTTATGTGAAAAAGTTGAACCGCTGTTAGCCGCAAACCCGAAAATACTGGGAATATCCGTCTCGATCTGGAACCATCTTGCAACGATTGAATTACTCGAAGCGCTGGAAAAAGAATGGATTGGCGCCGGGAACGCAAAACCTGTAGTGGCGCTTGGCGGACCTGAAGTTTCGCATTTGCCGGCTGATGCTGAGATTTTTAAGTTTGCGGATCATGTTATTCGCGGTGAGGGAGAGATTGCTTTTCGTTTGTTATGTGAAGATATTTTGCGGGAAGAAGTTCTTGCTGAGCCGCTGTCGCGGCAGCTTTATGAGCAAAGGAGCAGAGCAGAAGAAATTAAAAGCGCGTATCATCTTTACAGCGATGAGGATGTCGTTAAAAAATTAATATATGTTGAATCGTCAAGAGGTTGTCCTTTTAAATGCGATTTTTGTTTAAGCTCCATAGACGAAAAAATCTGCGAATTCCCGCTGGAGCCGTTCCTCTCCGAAATGGACATACTTATCCAGCGCGGCGTAAAAACTTTCAAATTCCTGGATCGCTCCTTTAATACCAACATAAAAAGAGCATTAAAAATAATAAATTTTTTCCTAAATAAAATAGAGCAGCCGCCTCCTCTTCCTTATCCGTGTAAATCCGTCAAATCCGCGCTAATCCGCGGTCACTGTACACCAACCGTCCACTTCGAAATGGTTCCCTCCATCTTCCCCGATGAATTGATAGACGCGTTATCACGTTTCCCGCCCGGTACCCTGCGGCTGGAGATCGGGTTTCAAACCTTGAACCTGGATGTCTCGGCGCGGATAAACCGCCCGTCAAACCCGGAAAAAGAACTGGAGAACCTAAAATTTCTGGTTGAAAAGACAAGCGCGATTATCCACGCGGATTTAATCGCAGGGCTCCCCGGTGAAGATATAGAATCTTTCGGCGAAGGTTTCGACAGACTTTGGCTGGCGTTACGCGGCAAAAATATAGATACCTCAGGCGGGAGCCAACACGCGGAAATTCAACTCGGTATATTAAAACAAATCCCCGGAACGCCGATTTCGCGCCACAATGAAGCCTGGAAAATGCGTTTTAACCCGCTGCCGCCTTACGAAATAGAGGAAAATTCTACAATCTCCTCTTTCGATTTACTTCGCCTTAAAAATTTTGCGCGTTTTTGGGAACAGACTGTTAACAGGAATCTGTTATTTCCTGGAGACAAGCCGGTTTTTAAAAAATTTCTGGTTTTTTCTGATGCTCTTTACGCTCATTTCGGCAGAAATTGGGGAATTGACAAGGCGGATTTAATGGAATTAATAAAAAATACCGCTTTTTAGTCAAATATGGACTTTTGCCGTATATTGCACTATATTCTAGTTATGGAGGTATAAAATGAAAAAGCTCTTTGTTTTTCTAGCGTCAGCCGTGTTTATATTCGGTTTTTCTACATGCGATATCCCGAAAGCTATAGAAGTTACCGGAAACCCGGGTTTTTCATTAGCCGGAAGGTATGATATCGGAGAAACGTTAAATGATATGGTCAGCGGACTCTTTGACGATATGAAAGAAAATGAAAGTGTTAAAATATTTGATTGTGTGAATGTAAAGGATGTGTATACAACATTAATTTATATTAATGTCGATGAATTAGATTTTGAATTTACTAATAGAACTGCTATTGAAGCCGCTATGGGGAGTAATAATGAACTGGAAATTACAAATGGAGTGTTTAACGTTAGTGAATTTCCTAAATTTGATTATCCGGCAGAAATTCCTGGAGAAGAAACTTTTGATATGCCGGATTTCGATTTAAGCGAATATATACACGATTTTAGATTTACAGGGTATAAAGCCGCTCTCTATATTTACGGTCATAATATTCTTGATTGTTTTTCAATAAAGATCGGAGGCGAAGAGAAGGGAAAATCATCAGCCCCCGACGGGTTTGCGAATTTCCTGGCGACCAACTCAGACGACTATCCCGGTACCGTAATTCCTTTTGGCGGTCATGATATTACTGACAGTTTGCCGATTGGTACCAGTAGTAATACTCTGAGTGTTAAGATAGCATATAAAGATGATCCGACTGTAAAAGTAAGAAGGGATATGCTTGATCCCGGAAAAATTAAAATTGAATTAATTATTTGGCTTCCGCTTAAAATGGAAGCGACAGCCGCCGGTGATTTTGAATTTGACGATCTCGGCTCAGGCGGTAAAGTGATAAGCGGATTTACAGACAACGACGAGGATGATTTATGTGATGTTTGCGGCTTAGACTACGAGAATTGTTCTTGTCCTACAACACCCGTAGAAGCCGATGATCTTCTGGGAAGGAGTTCGGCGGGCGGCTTGCTGGACGGAATGTTGGACATTACAAGTTTAAATCTTAAGATAACATTTGGCGCAAGTCTTCCATTTACAAAATCAAAAATTGTTATATCAGATGCAGAAAATACATATTTTGACATACCGTTAAATTCTAATTCGATTAGTTTAGATTTCCCGGAAGAGAAAATGAAGAAAGTTCTGGACACTTATCCTTTCGCGCCTGCGTTTGATATTCATTACGAAAACGGTGCGACATTAGCATTGCCGAGGAAGCTGGAAATTACCAGACTGGATTTAACAGTCGGTGTTAAAGCCAGAGTGGAATTTGGACAGTAGGAGGAAGGTGTGAAAAAGATTATATTTATTTTATTTATATTGACGCTTGCAGCTCCGTTCAGCGTTTTTGCGGTAGAAGAACCCTTTGGCGATGATCCGCTGGATGTGGTAGGCAAAAAACCGTTTATAATTCACGAACGCCGTTTTGAAGTCGGTCTTGCCAACATGAACGTATTCTTTGCCAACAATTTCCTTACATTCAAACAGGTTTTTAATGAAACAGTCCAGATCAATCTGGATGAATTAAAAGACGGTTTTAATATGAACGTGGGGCTTAATATGTCTCCCTTCTATTTTACCTATACGTCAAAAAAAGGATGGGGTTTTGGCTTACACACCGGCGTGCAGGGTATAGGAATACTCAGCCTTTCAGGCAATATGCTTTCATTGAGCGAGGCTGTAAAAGAAACGTCGGATTTATCGGGCGCGTTGTTCGCGTCGGCTACGATTTCCTCTAAATTCAATATAAAGAAATTTAAGGTTAAATTCAATCCTTCGCTGTTTTATTCTCTTGCGTACATAAAACCGGAGGGACTCACATACACAATGACGCATAACGATTCGACAACACTGCGCATTGATTACGATCTGCAGGTATTTGCCGCTGTTCCCATAGAAAATTTCGGGAGCGGCTTTTCTCTTACAGGAAAACCCGGCTTTGACATCACTGCGGGAGTCTCGTTTCCGCTCGCCAAAGAAATCGGGATAACAAAAATACTGCCGTTCCTTGATTTTGACATCTCTCTGGATTTTATAAATATTCCGATAGCGCCTTCAAAGATGTTTGATTATATGCAGTTGAAGGACAGCGTGGGCGGCGAAATAGATTTTGATCATCTGGACGATTTTATCAATATTGATTCTAATGCAGTTTACGGCAAAGAAGAAGTGGGGGTCAGGCGGCCGTTTAAAATGCTGTTAAGTCTGGATTGGCGGCCGTTGTTCGGAAGCAGATTGCTTACTGTTACGCCGGTGGTCGGATTCGGTATTAGTAAATTATACGGCAAAGTAGGTTCCTTCGAAGCCGGTATTAACGGCAGGTTAAATATAGCAAATTGTTTTATCGCGACACTCGGGGTTAACTACACAGACCGCATGTTTGTGAATAGTTTAAATCTTGCGATTAATTTTAGAGCGTTTGAACTGGATCTCGGCGCGGAACTCAGATCGCAAAAATTTACAAAGAGCTGGTCAGGCGGCGGTTTAGGCGTTAATTTCGGAATTAAGTTCGGCTGGTAGAGAAGTGCCAAACAGGAACTGAAAGTTCCGACGAAAATGGATTAATAAGTTTGAAATCCGGCAGCCAGTTGCTGCCGGTAACAAGCTCCTGGCAAAAACCGTCTTCAATATTAAATTCTTCAAGCCATTTCATAACGGTGTTGTATTCTTCTTCTGATAAAAATCTGTTTGGAATATCAATATTTTTGTTTGGAGTCGGAGAATGCCTGTAGACAGGCGTATATTGAGTCATCAGCGAAAGCAGAGCGCGATTTTTAATGTTATCTGCAAACCACCTAAGTACAGAGCGGGTAGATTCAAGCAAACCGGGCAGAACAAGGTGCCGCACAATTATTTTTTCCCGCGCGTATTCAGGCGATTTTTCTTCCAGCATATCGATCATTTTTAAAATAGCTGTTTTTGCAGTTTCAGGATAATCCGGCGCGTTAAAAAAATTTTGCGCAATCTCTGAATCCAGTGTTTTTAAATCCGGCAGGTAAATATCAACATGATCTTTTAATAGTTCAAGAACCTGCGGGCTTTCGTAGCCCGATGAATTCCAAAGCGCCGGAATGTTCACCCCCGCTTTTCGCGCCGCTATAAAACCTTTTATAAGCGCCGGTACCGCATGGCTTCCTGTTACAATGTTGATATTTTCCGCACCCTTGTCACGCAGCGCCGCGCAAATTCCGGCGAATTCATCGGGAGAAACTGGTTTGCCTAAACCTGTCCGCGCTCCCCCGGACAAATGCCCTCCTTCGGAGAGCTGATAATTCTGACAGAAAGCGCATCCCAAGCTGCATCCGCTTATAAAAATTGTCCCTGAGCCGCCAGTTCCAACAAGCGGCGGTTCTTCGCCTTTATGAATGACAGCCGCGCCAATCCTGAGTTCAGCGGTTTCTCCGCAAAAACCTGTTTCTCCCGCAAGACGGTTAATTCCGCAGTTTCTCGGGCATAATTTGCAAGATTTATACAGGTCCAACATTGCAAAAGTATATCACATTTGGGAAAATTCTTAGGTGACTGACACCATTTGTTTGTTGTTTTACAGTTTTGTAAATAATTAAGAGGTGACTGACACCTTTTTTACTTTGTTAAAGCTTTTTGTAGAATCATAAGAGGTGACTGACACCATTTTGGCATTTTATTTTGCAACCGAAAAAATTGCTTTAGTGTCCAATTTATATCTTGACAAGATCGGGAAATTTGTAAAAAATAGGAGCATGACAAGTATTTAAAATTTGTCATAAAAAGGTAATATGGCTATAGAAATTATTGGAACCGGACGGGTTGTGCCTCCAAATAAAGTCAGTAATGAAGAGTTGGCAGCTAAGGTCGAAACTACCGATGAATGGATCAGATCCCATACCGGTATCGGGAACCGCTATATAGCAGATGAATCTGTCGCATGCAGTGATTTGGCTGTTGAAGCGGCTAAAAACGCCCTTGCAATGGTTGCTGGCTACACCGGCAGTGATTTAACGCAAAGAGATAACGCCGCGGCGGAAGCCGCAGCCACAATTGACGTGATTATTCTTGCTACAGCGACGGCGGATTATTTCGGCACTCCTTCTACGGCGTGTATCGTACAGAATAAAATCGGAGCGAAAAAAATCCCCGCGATGGATATTTCCGCCGGTTGTACCGGATTTGTTTACGGGCTTGAAACCGCGGCGGGATTTTTATCTGTCAGCCCTCAGCGAAAACGCGCTCTGGTAATCGGCTCCGAACTTTTAACAAAAATGGTAAATTGGAACGACAGGAAAACCTGCGTTTTATTCGGCGACGGCGCGGGCGCCGTAGTTTTGGAAAAAACCGGCGAATGTGAATGTTGTCAGGCAAAAACGGGTTTACTAAAAACGCTTCTTTATTCTGACGGTTCCGGTGCCGAAAGCCTTCTTATGCGAAGAGGCGGCACGCGCCATCCGTTTAAAACAGGCGAAGTGGTTGATGTGCCGATTTGCGTCGAGATGAACGGACAGGAAGTTTATAATTTCGCTGTTGGAGTGATAGCAAATACAATCACCGCGCTTATGAACGAAGGAAACATCAATATTGATGATGTCGCATGGATTGTTCCTCATCAGGCAAACGCGCGTATTGTAAAAGCGGCTAGAATGAGACTGAACATCCCTGCCGAAAAATTTTATATGAACATTGAAGAATACGCAAATACTTCTTCAGCGACAATTCCAATCGCGTTAGACGAAATGAACCGCGGCGGTATGTTGAAGAAAGGCGATTTAATCCTGACCGTAGGATTCGGCGGAGGGCTGACCTACGGCGGTAATATTATAATATGGTAAAACAGAGGTAAAAGAAAAATGAACAAGCAAAATGTTGTGTATTTATTTCCGGGGCAGGGAGCCCAGTATTCCGGTATGGCGATGGATTTAATTGAATCCGCGGCTGTAAAATCTCTTTTTAACGCAGCGTCTGAAATTTTCGGTAAAGATGTAAAAGATATTCTTCAGTCCGACGCTGACAATCTTAAGCGCACTGATGTCTCACAGCCTGTAATTACAGTCGCCAATCTTGCGGCGGCGGCTTTTCTTGGCGATCAGGGATATAAGCCCGGAGCTTGCGCCGGTTTCAGCCTTGGAGAATATGCCGCTCTTGTGTGCGCGGGTATCGTCAGCGCGGAAGATTGTTTCCGTCTTGTTAAAACAAGAGGCGAAGCGATGCAGCGCGTTTCCGATAAACTTCGTGAAGCCGCAGGCGGAGATATGTCAGCCGCGCCGGGAATGGCGGCTGTTGTCGGTCTTGTTCCGGATCAGGTTGAAGAATTAATTGCAAAATGGAAAGCAGAAGGATTAAAAGATTTGTATGCGGCTAACATTAATTCGCCGAAGCAGGTTGTTGTAAGCGGTACAGCCGCGGCTTTAACAGAAGCGGAAACCCGTTTTAAAGAAGCCGGCGCAAAGCGCGTTATCCGCCTGCAGGTAGCGGGACCTTTCCATTCGCCGCTTATGGCTGATGCTCTGGAAGGTTTTATGCCCATTCTTGAAAAAATTACATTCAATGATCCATGCATAACAATTTTTTCCAATGTAACCGGCAAGAAGATTTCTTCCGGCGCGGAAGCGAAAGAGCTTGCCGTAAAGCAGATAACAAACCCCGTTCGATGGGTGGATGAACAGGCGTCAATCGCGGCTTGCGGTTTTGAAGCATGTTTGGAAGTTGGTCCCGGTAAAGTATTACAAGGTTTATGGAAAGACTCATCGCCTGTTGGCGCAAACGGGAGCGAAATTTCTATTTATAGCGCCGGAACAGCGGAAGATATTGCCAAAATTGGCGCCTAACAGTAAGGAGTTAATATGAGACTTGAAAACAAAAAAGCGTTAGTTACAGGCGCTTTAAGAGGAATCGGAAAAACGATAGCCGATTTATTTATCGCGGAAGGAGCCGAAGTTTGGGGGCTTGATTACAAGGTACCGGAAGATCTTGCGGACAGAACTGCGGCGGCAAACGGAAAACTTCACTGGATACAGTTGGATCTTTCACAGCTTTCAACAATAGACTCTGTGATCGACAGCGCGGTAAAAGAATCTGACGGATTTGATATTCTTGTTAATAACGCCGGTATTACAAAAGACAATCTTTCCTTTAGAATGTCTGTAGATGAATGGCAGAAAGTTATAGACATTAATCTTTCCGCCGCGTTCTTTGTATCGCGTACTGTTGCCAGAGATATGATAAGAAAACGACAAGGTTCCATTATCAATATGGCAAGTATTGTCGGTATTCACGGTAACGGCGGACAGGCAAATTACGCCGCGAGCAAATCGGGGCTTATTGCTGTTACAAAAAGTATCGCCAATGAAGTTGCCTCGCGAGGAGTGCGCGCAAACGCAATCGCTCCCGGTTATATCGAGACGGACATGACCGCTGTTCTACCAGAAGAAATAAAAAAGAAAATGCTTGACAGTGTTCCATTGAAACGTCCGGGAAAGCAAGAGGATGTTGCTAAAGCGGTATTGTTTTTTGCATCTGATGATTCATCATATATTACAGGGCAGGTATTGCCCGTAGACGGCGGAATGTATTTCTAGGAGAAAATATGAAAAAGAAAGTAGTAGTAACAGGAATGGGAGCGATTACTCCCATCGGCAACAATGTTGAAGATTTTTGCGCGGCTTTAAAAGCCGGGAAAAGCGGCATCGGTCCGATCACTTCTTTTGACACCGCAAATTTTGATGTTAAGATTGCGGGTGAAGTAAAAGATTTTGACACAGGGCTTTGGATGGATAAAAAAGAAGCGCGTAAGATGTGCCGCTTTACCCAATTTGCGGTAGCGGCGGCAGCGCAGGCTCTGATTCAAGCAGAGCTTATGGGAGAGACTGACGCGGAAGGCAAAAGACCCATAAAATGTAATGCCGGGAAAACAGGTATTGTTATGGGTAACGGCATCGGCGGATTTGAAACAGTAAGCGAATCGATGAAAAAACTTTTTAACGACGGTCCGAAAAGAATGTTGCCTCTAACAGTTCCCATGATGATTCCAAACGAAGCGGCAGGAAATATTTCGATGATCTTCGGTACAAAAGGCCCTGCATATACGCAGGTGACAGCCTGCGCCGCCGGTACAGACTCTATCGGACAGGGGCTTGAATTAATACGTTCGGGCAGATGCGATGTAGTAATCGCAGGCGGCACGGAAGCTGTAATTGTTCCGTTTGCTATCGGCGGTTTCCAGATGCTTAAAGCGCTATCTACAAAACGCTGTAACGAACCCGAAAAAGCTTCGCGCCCCTTTGACGCTGACCGTGACGGCTTTGTCATGGGTGAAGGCTCAGGCGTTTTAATTCTTGAAAGCGAAGAGCACGCAAAAGCTCGCGGCGCTAAAATTATCGTGGAACTTGCAGGATACGGCGCGACAGCGGACGCGTATCACATAACATCGCCAGACCCGGCAGGAGAAGGCGGAGCAAACGCGGTAAGACTGGCGCTTGAAGATGCGGAAATGAAACCGGAGGAAATTCAATATTACAACGCGCATGGAACATCGACAGAAATTAACGATCCTACAGAAACAAAGATGATAAAAATGGCTTTTGGAGATCATGCTTACAAAATGAAAGTATCCAGCACGAAGAGTATGCACGGACATTGTATAGCCGGAGCCGGCGGCATTGAAGCCATCGCATGTATTCTCGCGATCCGCGACGGATTTTTCCCGCCAACAATCAATCTTGATAACCCTGCTCCCGAATGTGATTTGGATTATGTTCCCAATAAAGTTCAATACGGAGAAATAAAAGCCGCCGCGTCAGGTTCGCTCGGTTTCGGTGGACATAACGGTGTGATTGTGTTTAGGAAATATGAGTAGAATTTTTTCTAGCGAAAACGCGAAAACGCAGAGACGCGGATATCGCAGAATTAATCGAGGAGTTTGAATTATGAGTGAAATAGAAAATCTGTTACCGCACCGCGAACCTTTTTTGTTTGTGGATGAGATCGTCGAAGCAAGTAACGAAAAAATAGTTACTAAGCGGTTATATTCGGAAAAAGAATATTTCTTTAAAGGGCATTTTCCCGAATACCCTGTCGTACCGGGTGTAATCCTTGTTGAAACGATGGCTCAGTCAGGCGGCGCAGGATTGCGCAAGCTCGGCGTGCTTGGTGATGACTCACTTTTCTTTTTTGCGACTGTAGATAAGGTAAAGTTCCGCCGGCAGGTTCGTCCCGGCGACGAAGTCCGCTGTGAAATAGAAAACCTGCGTGTTTCGCCAAAGATGATCAAACAGCGCGGTATAGCTTACGTCGGTGACGAAGTCGCCGCCGAAGCCGAATGGATGTGCTTGGTTGGGAACAAATAATAGCGCCCCGTCAAGGGGCGTGGATGAATAATGCGACAGGTTCCGGCGCAGTGATTTCCCATTTGTTGTAATGAAAGTAGGCTGGTTTTATCCAGCCGTGCGCGCCGCGGTGAAGAGCCAAGTAATTTAACATATTGAAGGAGAAAAAAAATGCCAATAAAACCTATGGTTCGTAACAATATCTGTCTCAACGCTCATCCTGCGGGATGCGCCGCAAGCGTGCGAAAGCAGATCGAATATATAAAGAGCCGTCTTTCTAAAACTGATAACGCGCCCAAGTTGGCGCTTGTGGTTGGCTGTTCCAATGGTTACGGACTTGCGAGCCGAATCGGCGCCGCTTTTGGGTATAAAGCTGTTACAGTCGGTTTGTCTTTTGAAAATGAACCGTCGGAAAAAAGATGCGGCACCCCGGGTTATTACAATAACGAAGAATTTGACAAGCAAGCCGCAAAGGACGGGCTTGTTTCCATTTCGTTAAACGGCGACGCTTACTCCAACGAGATGAAGACGCAAACAATCGAAGCGGTTAAACAAGCCGCGGCGAAAGCCGGAATCCCTGCAAAGATAGATTTATTTGTTTACTCGCTCGCCTCTCCTGTAAGAAAAGACCCTGATAATCCGGCTGTTATGTACAAATCGGTTATTAAACCGATAGGAGCCGCGCAATCGGGCAGGACGCTTAATTTCATGGACGGAACTTTTAACGATTTTTCCATAATACCCGCGACGCCTGATGAAACTTCCAACACAATAAAAGTAATGGGCGGCGAAGATTGGGAATTGTGGATGGACGCGCTGGACAAAGAAGGATTGCTTCATCAACAGACGCGCGCGATTGCATACACTTACATCGGTCCTGAATTGTCATGGGCAATATATAAAAACGGAACAATCGGCAAGGCAAAAGAAGATTTGGAAAGAGCCTGCCGCGATATTAATAAAAAATTTACAGAAACAAAAAAAATATCAGGCTCATGGATTTCTGTTAACAAAGCGCTTGTTACCCGCGCAAGTTCTGTCATTCCGATAATTCCTTTGTATATTTCATCGCTTTTCAAAGTAATGAAAGATATGAAGCTTCACGAAGGCTGCATCGAACAGATTGAAAGGCTTTACCGCGACCGCCTCTACACCGCAGACGGTAAAGTGCCGACAGACAGCGAAAACAGAATCCGCATTGACGATTGGGAAATGCGCGATGATGTGCAAAAAGCCGTTGTAGAAAAAATGAAAAATGTAACGGCGGAAAATGTATACGCGCAAACAGACATCGCAGGCGTAAAGCACGACTTTTTGGAAGTGCATGGTTTTGATGTTGAAGGCGTTGATTACGACGCAGATATTTAATACCGTTTCGCTTGCGTTTTTTTGATTTAAGCTATATTATTGTTTATAGTTCGATGTGCAAGAAAAGTATGATTTAAAATTAATATTACCGCGTTTCAATTTACTTGTATGAAGGATTTAAAAAACTTAAAAAAGGACACAAAATATGAAAATTCGTATAAAACTTTTCGGTGGTTTCTTTATTGTTGTTTCAATAGGGTTAGTGCTTGGCATTGTAGGATATTACAGTAACGCAAAACTAACAGTTTCGTCAAAACATATACTTGATTTATCTGAAGTGCGCGTAACTATAACGTCAATATTGAATGCGCATTTAATCTGGAGGCAGGGGCTTACAGATGCGGTATATACAGGAAGCGAGTTTACGGGTTCGCTTAATTCCAGCACATGCTCTTTAGGAAAATATTTAAACAGCGAAGATGTAAAAAAAATGACCGACCCGGAATCTATCGCATTGCTTCAGGCGGTTATTGAACCTCATCATTTCATTCATTCCAAAGCAGGTGAAATTGTAAATCATATGAAAAACGGAGAAATGGATGATGCGTTTAAAAAGCTCAAGGAAGATGTTTCTCCTAACACAATGGTAGTTATATATGATTTAGAAAAAATAGAAACCCGCTACGGCGATTTACTTAATGAAATAATAATAGAAAACAATAATTTGGGTATTAGGTCTCAGCGTATTATTATAGCAGTCATCATTATCGCGATTATTGTAAGCGTTATTTTAGCGTTGTTTATTACATCCAGTATTACTAAACCAATTTTAAAAGTCGCCGATGTTCTTAAAATTGTAGCTCAGGGCGATCTGACAAAGGTTATTAATCTTAATACAAAAGACGAAATAGGCGATCTTACTCAAAATATTAGTTTTACGCTTGACAACATTAAAGCCCTTGTGCTGCTTATCAAGAAGCAAGCCGGAGTATTGTCAGAAATAGGTTCCGGTTTGTCCGGCAATATGAACAAAACCGCCGCGGCGATAAATGAAATTACCGCTAACATACAAAGTATCAAGGGACGGGTTATAAACCAGAGCGCCAGCGTTACGCAGACCAATGCGACTATGGAACAGGTAGTTATTAATATCAACAAACTTAACGGTCATGTTGAAACGCAGAGCAATAATATTTCTCTGGCATCATCGGCAATTGAGGAAATGGTGGCAAATATTAGTTCGGTTACCAACACGCTTGTTGATAACGCCGCCAATGTAAATTCGCTAAAGGAAGCTTCCGAAGTGGGACGCGTAGGGTTGCAGGAAGTAGCGTCTGACATTCAGGAAATCTCCCGCGAATCTGAAGGCTTGCTGGAAATTAACGCTGTAATGGAAAATATCGCAAGCCAAACCAATTTACTTTCCATGAACGCCGCGATAGAAGCCGCGCACGCCGGGGAAGCAGGTAAGGGATTCGCCGTAGTCGCCGATGAAATTCGCAAACTGGCTGAAAGTTCCAGCGAGCAGTCTAAAACAATCGGCGCGGTGCTAAAGAAAATCGCCGAATCAATTAAAAAAATAACAGGTTCCACCGACAACGTGATGGCAAGATTCGAAGCAATTGAATCAGGCGTTAAAATCGTTTCACAGCAGGAAGAAAACATCCGCAACGCGATGGAGGAACAGGGAGAAGGAAGCAAACAGCTCCTGCACAGCGCCAGCGGTTTAAATGAAACAACGCATCAGGTGAAGACAGGTTCTGTAGAAATGCTTAGCGGCAGTAAGGAAGTAATGCACGAATGTCAAAATCTTGAAAAAGCCACGCAGGAAATTACAGGCGGCATGAACGAAATGGCAGCCGGAGCGGAACAGGTGAACGCTGCAGTACACCAGGTCAGCGAAATGAGCAGTAAAAACAATGAAGCTATTGATTCTTTACTGAAGGAAGTTTCCAAGTTTAAGGTAGATTAATATTAAAAAATCGGCGGATAAATTTTAAACATTTAATTTTTCAATTTTATGCCCGTCGCCAATTCCGTAAAATTCCACATTTATTTGCCTGCCTTCGGGACATTCAATTACAGCGAATGTTGCGCCGATTCTGCTGCGGGGACGTCCGATGCTTCCCGGGTTAATAAGTTTTATTCCGTCAGTTGTTTTATAATGCGGAACATGACTGTGGCCGAATAACGCGATATCTGCATTGTTGATGCGAGCCGCGGCAAGAAGCGCGTGATGACCGCCGTACAAACTGTAACGATGCCCGTGACAGATGAAAAACCTATGTTCCGCGTAATCAAACGCTAAAGCATCCTGTATATTACTTCCGTAATCATTGTTACCGCTGACGCATTTCCAGTCGCTATAAAATCCTGTCACATCAGCCGCTTTCTTCAGATCGGAAAGACCGTCGCCTAAAAATGCGGCGGCGCAAATTGTATCGTTCGGCGGAATATAATTCTTTGTCCAGTTAAGAACAGCTTTTAAGGCAGTTATATCACCGTGTGAATCTGAAAGTACAAGAAGTTTTTTATTTTCCATGATAAAAAATTACACTCTTGCGTTACGCCTTGAATTTACAAGACGCGCAAAGTCGTTTATATTTTTTACGGTAATCCTGTCCGGGAAAATTTCTATGCGTCTCTGATTTACAAAGTGGCCTAAAATATCTCTTGCTTCATTTGCGCTCATACCCGCCCAGTGAGCAACGCCTTCAACAGTGGTTTTAAATTCGCGCGTTTCGCTTGTTTTATCAATATCAGGCTGAGTTTCATCCAGCATTAAGAAAACATCCGCCAGTTTTGACTGTTGATCAGGCAGGGTAAGGATCATAAATCTGCGCTTGGAATCGTAAATTCGTTTACAGAACATTTTTAAAAGTTTAAGCGCAATCTGCGGATTACCAAGCAGTAATATTTCAAAGTTTTGGGAATTAAATTCCAGAACTTTTACTTCGTCGATCGCGATGGCTGTCGCAGAGCGCGGAGAGTTTTCTAAAATCGCCATTTCGCCGAACATTTCTGAGGGATGGAGAATGTCAAGAGTTCTTTCAATGTCTCCGACAAGTTTTACAAGCTGGACTTTGCCTGACTGGATTAAATAAAAAGTGTCGCCGATTTCAAACTCGGAGAATATTATTTCTCCTTTTGGAAATGTGCGGGAGAAACGGCCGAACGCCGCTAAGTCCATAGCCATTTTATACTCCCATGGCGCTTAACGCCCGTCTTGCTTTATCGGATGCTGAATCATCTCCTCCCATGGAGATAATTTTTTTATAAAAAGCAATCGATTGATCTTTTCTGCCGATTTTTTCATTACACTGACCCATCATAAACATAACTTCTTTTAATTCGGGATGTTTTGGATACTTGGAAAGCATGCTTGTGTAATATTTTATACATTCTTCGTACTTTTCCATCAAGAACATGCAGCGCCCGATTTCAAAAGACGCCTTTGCGGATAATTCAGGATTGTCACCCGAGTCCACGATCGTTTTGAACGACATAAACGCTTCTTGATATCTTCCCTGCGATACAAGATTTACAGCGTCATAATACGATTTTGTTAAATTATCAGAACCGCCGCTCTGAGGCGCGGGCGTTGGAGCGGGAGCTGTGGAAACTCCGGGACCTTTGCCGTCGCCGTAGCGTGAAAGAGCGTTTTCCGCTATCTCAAGATTTTTTGTCGCCTGAAGCGCGTTTTTTCCCGAAGGATAAAATGTCAGATAACGGTTGAATACATGCTTCGCGTGGGAGAATCGTTTGTTTTTTAAATAGAATTCGCCGACATTAAAAAGTCCGTCCGCCGGCGCCTGTTCTTCTTTTGCCATAACTTTAGATACCTGTTTGTGAACGCGTCTCATCTGATTGGAAAAAACTTTAAGCATCTTCATTATAATTCTGGTATTTGCCATCGCGACAGCTTCAAATTCAGGAACTGTAAAGATCATTACATTGGTGTCGGCGAGAGCGACCGCGTTTTCTTCGCGCGCGTAACGGCCAAGCGCTGATTTTACGCCGAAGAACTCGCCGGGCTGCACGGAATCTTTTACATCAGCGCCGGATTCAATGTCCTGATACACAAGGCTTATCTTTCCTGACTGCAGAATATATATCTTGTCCGCAGGATCGCCTTTAAAATAGATGAGAGAACCTGAACGAAATTGCGCTGGTTTTGGCATTATTTAATATCCTCGCTCGACGACGCTTGTTCAGCCGGTTCGAATGGCAGGTAATCAAGAACTTTCTTTTTACCTATTTTTCTTCTGATCTCTTTATACAAACCCTCAGGGTCTCCTTTTACAAACATTTCCCTGTTTCCGACTTTTATTTGTGTATAACCTTCGGGAAGTTTTCCGTCAAAAAGATCGAGGAAACGAAGCTCTCCGTAAACCGGTTTTCCGGCAAGCGTAAGCAGTTCAATATCTTTCATGTCAGAATTAACCAGATTTTCATACGGACAGTCGTTCTTCGCTTTTAATACAAGGATATCACCTAACATACCGTCTTCCAATGTACCGATTTTGTTCTGCATTCTGAACGCCTTGGCTGAATTGATTGTGACCATCTCGAAGATTTTTTTTGCAGGAAGATCTTCGCCGTAAAGTTTTTGGTACAATTTTCTGTCGTATTTGATTTCTGCAAGAAGATTGGCGGAACCTGTCGCTGAAGAATCTGTTCCGATTGTAAGGTTTACTCCTGCTTTTAACATTTTGCGCACTTTCGCTGTCACGTTAAACATAAACATATTTGAAAAGCCGCACCAGGAAACGCTGGCGCCTGCTTTTGCGATTTTCTTAATATCTTCATCGCTGAACGCGATACAGTGAACGAAAAGACAGTGGTCATCCAATATTTTTAAATTTTCCATCGTATCAACGCCGTGCATCGCCTCTTTATCAAAACCTTCGTCAAGGTGGGTAATGAAAGGCCAATTATTTTTAACCGCTCTTTCATGCTCAATCTCTACTCCGTCGCCCCATTTTAAATCGTAAGAAGAACTTTCATGCGCAAGGCAATATTCCTCGATTGCCCTGATTGGAAGGGTTGGAAGTATCTGGCTGTTAAAGTGATGAGGAAAATGATCGTTAACGGTTGTCACTCCTGAAAAAAGACATTTGTATCCCGAAAGAGCGTAAAGGTCTTCGCGGTTTAAATTCGATCTTTCCTTGAATGTTTCCGAAGCTTTCAAATCATTATCCCAAGGAAGCCATGTCAGGTAAAAACTTCCCTTTTTTGGACCGACAGGCGGACGATAATTCCCCTGCAGATGATCATGCGTATTAATGAGAGAAGGGTAAACAAAGGATTTTCCCTTCAAATTTACTTTAACAGTACCGCCCGGAGAAGCTATTTTTTCCCCTTTAACTCCCAAATCACCGGTATGTGCTTTTTTACCCGGGGAAACAATCACCCCATTAGCCAAGGTATAATCAAACACTTACGGACCGTCCTTTACAATAAAAAACTCTATATCCTCTATTTTATTACGAAACGCCCCTTAGATCAACGATCTGAGGGCTTCCTTCGTATATTATCGGTAGATTATATATAATTTGGTAAAAATAAGATACTATATGGAGAAATGGTCGATTTTCATACACATTCTAACATCTCTGACGGGGACTTGCCTCCCGGCGCGCTTGTCGAGCTGGCGGCAAAACAGGGGCTTACGGCGTTAGCTCTTACGGATCACGATACAATACAAGGGCTGGAAATCGCTAAAAATGCGGCTAAATTAATCGATAATTTCCGTTTTATCCCCGGAATTGAGATAAATATAAGCTGGACAGGGAGCCGATCCGCTCCCGGGCTCGGTCCCGGTGGAGAGTTTCACCTGCTTGGTCTTGGAATTAACTCATTAAGTCTGTCTTTTAATGCTGCGATAGAAGAGTTATCCCGAAGAAGGATAGCCAGAAACAGGGAAATTCTAAACAGAATGTATGAATTAAGTATTGAAGCGACATGGGAAGAGCTTTTGGCTCTCGCAGGCAGGGAAGGAAATTCGCCTGAACAGCGCGGTTATTCAATCGGGCGCCCTCATTTTGCCGCTCTTTTAATAAAACGAAAAATCGTTAAAAACGCGAGACAGGCATTCGACCGCTATCTTGGTGTCGGGAAGCCGCTTTATGTTCCCAAAGAAGGTCTTGCATTTGATGAGGCGGTTTCATTGATACGCGGCTGCGGCGGTATCCCCGTTCTTGCCCACCCTATTTCGCTTTATGTTGCCTGGGGACGGCTTCCGGATCTTATTAAAATTTTAAAGGATATGGGGCTTATGGGTCTTGAAGCGTGGCATCCTACAGCCAAAAGCAGTTCCTGCCGCCGTCTTGAAGCTTTAGCCGGATCTTTGGAACTTTATGTTACCGAAGGCAGCGACTATCACGGCGCGATCCGGCCGGATCGCAGACTCGGCTATTCCGGTAAAAGCAGAAAAATTAACGAGACTGTTCTGGAAGCGATACCGGAATTGATGTCAAATTGAAAGAATGTCCCAAGGATCTTCTCCAAGCCTGCGGTGTTGTACAGCTTCTAATATGTGTTCCGTTCCGATGATTTCACTGTTCTCAAGATCGGCGATTGTTCTTGCTACCCGTAAAATGCCGTGGTACGCTCTGCCGGATAATCCCAGTTTTGCGATTGCAGTATGAAAAGCGCTTTCCGCTTTTTCGCTCATCGGGCACAAAGCGGCGGCTCCGCCCGCCGGAAGCATAGCGTTGCGGCGGATTGCGGTTCCTTTAAAGCGATACCTTTGGATTTCCACAGCCGCTTTTACTCGGCGGGCGATGTCAACGCTTCTTTCGTTATTTGTGTTATTGTTAGGTGAATAGCCGCCGCTCATTTCTTCGATTTTCGGCGGCAGGACAGCCGTTCTGATTTCTACACGGTCAAGAAGAGCGCCGCCGAATTTCCGCCAGTAGCGGTTAATTTCTTCAGGAGAGCAGAGACAGCCGCATTCGGTATCGCGCATACCTAACCTGCCGCAGCGGCATGAATTTGCTGTCAGCACCAGTTGAAATTCCGCAGGAAGGCGCACAGGTCCGTCGGCTCTTACGATGCTGATGATTTTATCCTCCAGCGGCTCGCGAAGAGCTTGTAAAACATTTATTCTAAACTCAGGCGCTTCATCAAGAAAAAGCACGCCAAAGTGCGCGAGTGTAATTTCTCCGGGGCGCGGTATTCTGCCTCCGCCTAAAATACCTTCGGCGCTTGCGGTATGGTGCGGCGCGCGGAAAGGCGGATGCGTGATTAACCTGTCTAAAAATTTATCTTGAGAGCCGTGGTTACGCGGGCCCGCAAGGCTGTGAAGCCGCGTCACTTCTACCGCTTCATCAGGCGATAAAGGCGCCATGATTGACGGGAGCCGTCTTGCAAGCATTGTCTTTCCCGCGCCGGGAGGTCCGAATACAAGCGCATTGTGTCCTCCTGCCGCGGCGATTTCCAAAGCTCGTTTATAAACAGACTGTCCGCGGACATTGCTGAAGTCGTTGACTTCAATTTCAAAATTTCCGTTTTCAATATCAGTTTTATTTAAACCGGCTGTGTTTGCGTTTTTGTTGTTTGAAATCAAAGAAGAAGGCAGAGCGCCCTTTTCCTCTCTGATAAACAACGCGTGAACTGCGCTTTGTAAATTTTCTACGGCAATGAAACGCGCATTTTTTCCTGCCGGGTTTTCGGACACAGCATTTTCTGCGTTAATTTCAACGGAGTTTCCAGCGCAAGCCAAAATAGCGGCTTCTCCGGCGTTTTCGGCAGGAACAATGAACTCTGTTATTCCCTCAGCTAGAGCCGCCGCAATCGCCGCAAGCACGCCTCGGACAGGGCGTATCCTGCCGGATAATTCGAGTTCTCCCATTACAAGCAAATCACCCGAAATCGGCGCGAGTTCCGCCGCAGCCATCACAGAAAGCGCTATCGGCAGATCAAGCGCGGCGCCGTCTTTTTTTAATCCCGCAGGCGCCAGATTAATTAAAATCCTGTCCAGCGGAAAAGTAAATCCAGAGTTTCTGAAAGCCGCGCGCACCCTGTCACGCGCTTCACGAACCGCTCCCTCGGCAAGCCCTGAAATGTCAACGCCGGGAATGCCCCTGCGTATATCCGTCTCAACCCGGATAATAATTCCGCCTGCGCCGTACGGCATGTAGGTAAATACACCCATAATTATCTCCTTGTGTCATTGTTAAAGATCACAATATTTGATCTTTAATTACCTGTATAAAATCCTATCCTTCTTGTCTCTTTAGGTTTTTCAATTAAATTATTTAAAGCGATTATGATCTCATTTACACGCTTGTCATTTTTATCGATGTAAAGTAATAAAAGGTTTCTTAATTCGGTAATTTGTTCGTTTGTCCCGCCTTGAGAAAGCACATACCGGCGCATACGGACAAAAATTCTCATTATTTCAATATTGACTTCGATTGCTTTATCTGACTTTAAAACGCTGGAAAGCATTAAAATACCGTGTTCTGTAAAGACATATGGGTTATATTTTCTTACCTTTTTATTAAAGGTCGCAAATTGCGACCTTTGATTTTTCCATTCATCATCCGTTAATTGGTACATAAAATCTGACGGAAATCTTTTAATGTTACGTTTTACCGCTTCATTTAGTCTTTTGACCTCCACCCCGTACAAATCTGCTAAATCCTTGTCCAGCATAACCTTATGCCCTCGAATTTCGCAAATCATGTCTTGAATTTGCGTTGTTTTACTTTCTTCCATAACCTTTTAAACCTCCATGTAAGCGTGTTATAACGGTTTACAGCGTTTCGCCGGGAGCGATTTGTAAAGCGCAGTGATCCGCCCGTAAACCGATGGAATAAACGATATTTAAATGTCGTTTATCGTATGTGCAAATGACGCTGAGCAATAAATGAAAAATAATTTGCATATATATATGGCGTGAGAGTATTAAAAAGCTTGCTCGAGAAAAAAAATTATAATTTTTTTTATATTAGGTGACTGTTGCCATTTTAATTTTGTTTAAACGTTTTGTAGAAATATAAGAGGTGACTGTCACCTTTTTTACTTTATTTAAGCATTTTGTAGATATTTTAGAGGTGACTGACACCATTGGGCACCAGTTGCTTTTTGTCGAATTTATACCCTCGTTTATATTGAGCATTAAATTTTCTTTTTTATTGACTAAAATGCGTAATAATAGTATTATTTAACGGTAAAATGCCGTTTAGTTTAAACGAGCTTTTATTATACTCCGTTGGAGTATACATAAGATGGCGGGATTGGATGTTATCCGACCGCAAGGCAAGGAGTTCGTTATGAAGAACAAATTTTTAGTAGTAGCCCTGATTGTTGTTATTCTAATGGCGGGCGTGGTAATGGTAAGCTGCAATTTGAATTGCACCGGTGATGGCAAATGCTATGCAGATGAAACAGATGTTGCTGGTAGTATAGCGTCATGGTGTTTCAGTATGGCTGAAGAAGATGAGGCCGCTGCTCTTGAGTGCATAGGTGATTATAACGGCGGTGCAAAGGTAAAGTGCGGTTGTAAATAACCTGCTAACCTGTGGTGTAAAAACATGAAGTTCTAAGCGCTTTTTGTTTTTACCGTTTTTTATTTTACTCTAACGAAAAGCCCCGCGGTAAGCGGGGCTTTTTATTTAGGCTGAAGTCCGGTTGTAATGTTTTTAAACAGTTCTGCAAAATATTAAATAAAACTAATACCATTTACCGATTCATATTCCAAATCTCTTTGGCTTCTCTCGCTCTCTTTGTAATCTCGCTCCAGTTTTGAGCGTTGATTAAATCTTTGGTTGCGATCCAACTGCCGCCGATTGCGAGTACAGGTTTAAATTGAGCGTAACTTGCAAGATTTTCCGGCGAGACGCCGCCGAGCGGAATGTACTTCATACTTAAATGATTGTACGGAGCGTTAATACTTTTTAAAAAATTAAGCCCCCCCATTCCTTCGGCGGGGAAAAATTTTACAACACGGCAGCCGAGCGCGACTGCTTGTTCGATTTCGCTTGGCGTCGCGATACCCGGAGCGAAGGGTAAATTCGCGGCAATCGCTTCTTTAACAATTTCAGGATTGATGCCGGGAGAAACTCCGAAACGCACCCCGTTTTCGTTTTTTACTTTTGCCGCCTGTCCCGGCTCGATGATTGTTCCAACGCCGATGTACATCTGCGGAACCTCTTTCGCGATCAACGAAATTGAAGGAAGCGCGGCAGGAGTGCGAAGAGCGAGTTCTATTACTCTAACCCCGCCTTCTAAAAGAGCTTTCGCTGTTGATACAGCGTTTGTTTCCGACTCTATCTCCAAAACCGCGATTATTCCTTCTTTCGCGATTTCGTCTTGAATATCTTTTGGCATTGCTAGTTTCATATCCTCTCCTCTGGCACCAGTATATTATATATGTTATGATTTATAAACTATGTGGCGTGTACAGCTTCATAAAATTAACTACGACGAAAGAGAATATCAAGCTGTTAAAGACGTGCTTGATTCAGGCTGGCTTGCAATCAGCGAAAAAACTCATACTTTTGAAACCGCTTTTTCAGAATTTTTAGGACACGACGCAAAGAGCCTTGCGGTTTCAAATTGCACTTCTGCTCTGCATTTGGCGCTCTTGGCGCTTGGAATAGGCAATGGCGATGAAGTTATAACTCCTTCGCTTACATTTATTGCGGATCAAAATGTTGTGAATATGACAGGCGCGCAGAATGCGCTTGCGGACATTACTTCTATGGAAGACTGGTCGATGAACCCCGATGATATTGAATCACGGATCACTTCCAAAACAAAAGCGGTAATGATTGTACATTACGCGGGTTTTGCCTGCGACATGGATCGAATTACCTGCTTGTGTAAAAAACGCAATTTACTTTTAATCGAAGACTGCGCCCATTCTCCGGGAGCGGATTTTAAAGGCCGTAGTCTTGGTACTTTCGGCGACATTGCCGCCTTCAGTTTTTACGCAAATAAAAATATCGCGATAGGCGAGGGCGGCATGATTGTTACGCGCAATGCAGAATTGCTTGAAAAATGCAGACTTCTTCGTTCGCATGGAATGTCTGTCCCTTCGTTTGACCGCTACAAGGGAAGAGCAGCAACATATGATGTGGAATCCGCCGGCTTTAATTACCGTATTAACGAGATCGGCTCTGCTCTTGGATTTGTTCAACTGCAAAAACTCAACGAAGCAAACGAACAACGCAAAAAAATTGTTGAGCATTATTACAGCAGGTTGGACGGCAATTCGTCAATCTCAATCCCGTTCAGGCATTTCACGCGCGGAAAACCGAATTATCACATCATGCCTGTTTTACTTTCAGAAAAAATTGACAGGATGGCACTCATTGAATCCATGAAGCAAGCCGGAGTTCAAACAAGCATACATTACCCGGCGATCCAAAGTTTTAGCGCGTACAAAGACAAAGTAAACCCGACACCCAAAGCCGAATACGTCTGCGAGCACGAGCTTACGTTACCGTTGTATCCTACAATGACGATTGAAGATGCGGATGTTGTATGTGATGCGCTGGCTGCGTATACGCGGCGTGTATAATAATTTCACTTAACCAGATACAACACTTCATCACCGTGAGCACCGACAAGTTTTTGGTTTACAGTGTCAACGATAAAATCCATGCCTTCAAGAGGAAGAACGCCAAGCAAGACTTCTGTCGCATCCTCAACGACCAGCGCCTGCATCGCTACAAAACGGTTGTCACAGTAGATTCCGACAGGTTCTGTTAAATTGCAAGTTTCTTTTGAATTATTCGCAAAAGTTACTTTTTGCTCTCCCATTAAATCAACGCCTAATTCGTCAAGTATTTTTTTATTTATAACAAGAGTAGTCGCGCTGGTATCAACCATAGCGGTCACTGTTACTTGCCTTATTTTATCATTCGGCAGCTCTCCTTTTTCGGCTCGCTTGGCATCATACAGATTTTTAATTATTAGTCTGGTATTCACATGTCCCATTATTGTCTCCATCGTCAGGTTTATTATGTTGTTTTAATAATAATCGGCATACTTTACATTTGTCAAGTGTGAAAGAAAGAATCATATAACTGTAAGCGCCTCTTAATCTGCTCTCAAAACCTTCCGATATTTATAGTAATGAAGAAATTTATCTTTTTATTATTTATAGCGTGTTTTTTGTTGATTGCTTGCGCTTCAAAGCAGGAAGTTGCCGTTGCTGTAGAAGAGCCAAAAGTTGCAGTTGTAGATATACCTAAAATCTACATGAAGCAAATTACTAAAATGGTGCTTCTTAACGACGGGTATTATATGATTCTCATAAACAAAAACAGCAATACGCACCGCCAAATTGATGTGGATTCATTTTTTCTTGGTGTTTATACGGTAACCCAGAGCGAGTATCAGGAAGTAATGGATGCGAACCCAAGTTTTTTTAAAGGCGAGACTTTGCCTGTAGAAAACGTGACATGGAGCGACGCTATCGATTATTGTAACCGGCTCAGCAAAAGAGAAGGTTTAACGCCTGTATACGAAAGAAACGAAAATAATGTTACCTGGAATCGCAGCGCTAACGGCTATCGCCTGCCTACTGACGATGAATGGGAATACGCCTGCCGTGCAGGGACAACAACGCCGTTTAATACCGGAAACACCATTTCTTCAAATCAGGCGAACTATGACGGGCGATACGCGTATAACACCAATGTCCGGGGCGAATACAGAGCGAAGACAACTCCTGTCGGCACGTTTGCCGCGAACGCGTGGGGTTTATTCGATATGCACGGCAATGTATGGGAATGGTGCTGGGATAACCCGAATGACGCGCAATCTAACACTTTAGCGGTAAATACCGGTTCTATCCGCGTAATAAGAGGCGGCGGCTGGAGTTCCAGCGGAGTCAGCCTTCATTCGTCATACCGAAGCGGATACCAGCCGCTTTTTAAAAACAACTATGTCGGCTTTCGTATAGCTCGTAACGCGAAATAAAAAAGCCCACGGATAACCGAGGGCTTTCTGATTCACGAGAATTGTCTAATTACAAACCAAGCAAATAACTGTTAAGAACATTCTCTAAATATTCCTGCTTGCCGCTTGTGATTCC
>WQSF01000014.1 GCA_009788065.1 Treponema sp. | reverse complement strand
GTTTACCCCTCAGACGCTTTCGCGTCTTCGGAGCCGCGGCTCCGTTTCAAGTCCCTCGTTCCTTTAGAATTTAATTACTTCCTTGCGAAAGGAGGGACTTGAACCCTCATGCCAATGGCACCAGATCCTAAGTCTGGCGTGTCTGCCAATTCCACCACTTTCGCGCAGGTTTTCCTCCTTAAAAACGTATCAATTTATGTCCCTGCCTGTCAATTGACCATTTTACTTGTTTTTGATAATATTGCCTTAAATGCGGACCGTTAGCTCAGCTGGTAGAGCAGCAGACTCTTAATCTGCGGGTCGGAAGTTCGATCCTTCCACGGTTCAATAAAATTCGTTAAATCGACAAAATTTACGTGATAAAGAGGAAAATTGTGGCTATTAGTAAAGAAATAAAGCGTTTGGAAAAATCGAATGTTCAGTTGAACGTCACTATCCCGAAAGACGACGTGCGTTCCCAGTACAATGAAATGCTTAAGGAATATTCAAAAACCTTACAGCTCCCGGGTTTTCGCAAGGGGAAAGTCCCCCGTGAAGTGCTTGAACGCAAGTTCGCGGAAGCTCTCAAAGGCGACGCGATGGGGCGCATCATGGAATCGGCTTTGCAGGAGCTTTTCAAAGAGGAAAACCTGTCCCGCGAGGAAAGACCTCTCCCCTACTCGACTCCCGAGCTTCAGGGGGAGCCTCAGTTGGATTTCGATAAAGACCTTCAGTTTTCCGTCGTTTACGACGTACTGCCGGAAGTGAAAATCGGACAGTGGAAGGGTTTAAAAGCCGAATATCCGTACGCGGAAGTAGAACAGGTTGATATTGACCGCGAACTCGATGAAATACGCGAGAGGAACGCGATCGTCATGGATCGCGATGATTCTGCGACAGCCCAAAACGGCGATGTTGTCACCATTGACTATCAGATATTTGAAGAGGACGGTAATACTCCTTCCAGCATGCAGCGTAAGGATTTTGCGTTTACGCTTGGCTCGGAAACAAATATTTTTAAGTTTGACGACGACATTACAGGCATGAAAAAAGGTGATTCAAAAATATTCGAGAAATCATTTGGAGATGATCACTTTGATACCACTCTTGCCGGTAAAACCAGAAAAATTCAGGTAATGCTGACGGCGCTTAAAGAGAAAAAACTCCCGGATTTAGACGACGATTTGGCGCAGGATGTCGATGAAAAATTTAAAACTCTGGATGACCTCAAAAATAATATAAAAGAAAAATTGGGTAAAAATCTTGATTTCCGTTTGAGAGAGAAAAAAGTCAGCGAACTTTTAAAAGTGATAATGGAAAATACTCCTGTCATCATCCCTGATTCGATGATAAAAACCGAAGTTGAAGGACGCTTTCGCCGTCTTGCACGGTATTACAACATGAATCCCGAGACAATCGCGCAGATGATGAGCGGCGAAGGAAAAGACAAAGAATGGAAGGAATCCGCGGAAAAAGCGCTTCATTCCCGCCTGATCATCGAAACGTTAATGGAAGAGCAAAAAATCGAAGTTTCCGATGACGAGGTTGAGAACGAATTTAAGTCGATTGCAGATGCAAACGGCGCCGAAGTCGAGGAAGTAAAGAAACATTACAACGAGGAAGCGGTTTTTTACCTGAAAGAGGACATCAGAGAAAAGAAAATCACTGATTTATTGTTAAAAGAAAATAATTTGGAACCGGGAAAAAAGGAGAATTATCTGGATTTTATGTCAGATAATGGTTAAATTAGATATATGGGGATAAAAATGAGTAATTTGGTGCCTATTGTTGTTGAGCAAACAGGTATGGGGGAACGTTCCTATGACATATATTCCCGTCTTTTAAAAGATCGTATTGTCTTTCTTGACGGAGAGATAAATGACATTTCCGCGGATCTTGTCGTTGCGCAGCTTCTCTTTCTTGACGGGCAGGATGTCGAAAAAGATATTAACCTTTACATTAACTCCCCGGGCGGTTCTGTCACAGCGGGACTTGCGATTTATGATACGATCCAGCATGTAAGATCTGATGTTCAAACGATCTGTCTTGGACAGGCGGCAAGCATGGCGGCTCTTATTTTAACCGCGGGAACTGCCGGCAAGCGCATGATTCTGCCTTCATCAAGAGTGTTAATTCATCAGCCTTGGGGCGGCGCTCAAGGACAGGCAAGAGATATTGGGATTCAATCGAAAGAAATTGTCCGGCTTAAAAAGTTAATTATCGAATACTTTGCCAAGCACACAGGCAAGTCGATAGATCAGATTTCATCCGATATGGAAAGAGATTTTTTTATGTCCGCACAGGATGCGGTTGAATACGGTGTAGCCGATTCGATTTTAACGAGGAAAACAAATGGCGCGTCTTCGTAACGGACCCGAAGTATTTGAAAGAGTCTGCTCTTTCTGCGGAAAAAGCGCGGACATGGCGCGGCGCCTGATCGCAGGCCCCAACGACGTATTTATCTGCGATGAATGTATCGAAGTCTGCCGCAAGATCCTCTGCGAAGAGGAACACGAACTTACCTCCCACTTTACAGGCGACATCCCCACTCCAAAAGAAATTAAAAGTTACCTCGATCTTTTTATAATAGGACAGGACAACGCGAAAAAAGCGCTTTCTGTCGCCGTTTACAACCACTACAAACGAATAGCGAATCCTTCAAACAATAAAGAGAAAGAAAGCGAAGAAGTGGAAATTGAAAAGTCCAACGTGCTTTTAATCGGTCCTACAGGCACCGGAAAAACCTTGCTTGCGAAAATTCTCGCGAAAAAATTAAAAGTTCCGTTCGCGATTGTAGACGCGACAACATTGACAGAAGCGGGTTATGTCGGTGAAGACGTGGAAAATATTCTTTTAAAATTGATTCAAAGCGCGGGCGGCAATATTTCCGCCGCCGAAAGAGGCATCGTCTACATCGATGAAATCGATAAAATAGCGCGTAAGGGTGAAAATATTTCGATTACCCGCGATGTTTCAGGCGAAGGCGTTCAGCAGGCTCTGTTAAAAATTATCGAAGGAACCGTTGCCTCTGTGCCGCCTCAAGGCGGAAGGAAGCATCCCAATCAGGAAATGATCCGCATTGACACGACAAACATCCTTTTCATCTGCGGCGGCGCTTTTGTCGGTCTTGATAAATTAATCTCCCGCAGGGTTGTACAGCATCCGCTTGGTTTTGGCGCCGAAACAGGCGCCGGAGAGAAATCTTTAAAAGAACTTTACGACAACCTTCATCCCGACGATCTAATCCAGTTCGGCATGATTCCGGAGTTTATCGGACGCTTGCCGATCACGGTCGGTCTGGAAGAGCTTAAACGCGAAGATTTAAAACGCATCATTACAGAGCCGCGCAACGCAATTGTCCGCCAGTATCAGGCGTCTTTAGCATACGACAATGTAAAACTTGAGTTTACCGAAAAAGCTGTTGACGCTATCGCCGATATGGCAATCAAGCAGAAAACAGGCGCGCGCGGGTTACGCGCAATTGTTGAAAGACTTATGACCGATATTATGTTTGATATTCCGTCTATGGCAGGCGACAAACAAGTAATTATCACCCACAATACAGTAGAAAAATCCGAGCCGCCAGAGATTGTTTATCTGGAGCAGAATCAAAAGAGCGCATAACGGTGAAAAAAAAGAGTTTTTTGGGCGGATTGTTCTCCCGTTTTCGCGATAAGAGTCCTCTTTATTATGATTACCTCGGCGCTGAAGAGCTGATAACTGAAGATTTTCCGCTCCTTCCTTTAAGAGACCTTGTTCTTTTTCCGCAAACCGTAGTTCCCATTTTTATTACATACAAACCGGGAATTATAGCTCTTGAAGAATCTTTAAAAAGAGATAACCGCCTTTTTGCGGCATGTTTAAAAAAAAATGAGATACGCCTTTCTTCTGACGAGCCGTACGAAATCGGCACTGTTGTAAGAGTTATTTCGCATTTAAAACTACCTGACAGCACTTACAGGGTTGTGTTTCAATGCGAATACCGCGGAAAAATACTTTCATCAAATTTAACGCACGGCCATTCAACGGTAAGAGTTGAGCCGTTAAAAACAATCGGCTTAAACGATCCTTTAAGCCCGGATGATTTAGGTTTAATGCGCAGCGTTCAAAAATCATTCTCGCAATATGCCGAATACTCAGGGAGAATAAGCGGCGATACTCTCACAGCGGTTGAAAAATCAGAAGACCCTGAACGTCTTGCCAATCTTGTGTGCAACGCGGCGTATATTAAATCCGAAAAAAAGATCGAACTTTTATCCATTGCCGACACCAGAGAAAGATACCTTGCCATTCTTGAAATTTTGGAAAAAGAAAATGAGATATACGGAATCCAAAAAAATATTTCAGGCAAGGTGCGGAGGCGGATGGATAAACGCCACCGCGAGTATATTTTAAACGAACAGTTAAGAGAAATTAACAAAGAACTTGGGAAAGACAAAATCGAAGACGAGTTCGCCCTCTTGGAAAAAAGAATCTCCGAGAAAAACCCGCCTGCGGAAGTTACCGAAAAATGCGCGAAAGAAATTAAACGATTACGAAAACTCCAGCCGCTTTCGCCTGAAGCCGGAGTTCTAAGAGGTTACCTTGAATGGATTGCGGATCTGCCGTGGAGCGATTTTTCCGTAGATTCAGGCGATCTTGCGGAAGCTGAAAAAATTCTTGACGAAGATCATTTTGGGATGCAGAAAGCCAAAGACCGCATTATTGAATTTATCGCCGTGCGCCAGCTCATCTCCGGTGAATATAAAAACGCGGCTAAAAAAATTATGGAGCCTGAGACAGCGAATGTAATGGAAACTTCTGACATAATAAATATATCACAGACAGACAAGCCGGATGTTACAGATGTAATTTCAGACAACAACTCCGTACCTCCAGCCCCCGCGCTCCCGGCTCCCCACGCGATAAAAGGTCCGATTCTCTGTTTTGTAGGACCTCCTGGCACCGGAAAAACCAGTCTTGGAAAATCGGTCGCGCGCGCTTTAGGGCGAAATTTTGTGCGCATTTCGCTTGGCGGCGTGCGCGATGAAGCCGAAATTCGCGGGCACCGTAAAACTTATGTCGGCGCCCTTCCAGGTAAAATAATTCAATCCATGCGCAAAGCGGGAACCGTCAACCCTGTGTTCCTGTTAGACGAAATTGACAAGCTTTCCCATGATTTTAGAGGCGACCCGGCTTCAGCTCTATTAGAAGTTTTAGACCCGGAGCAAAATTCTACCTTTACGGATCATTATCTGGAAGTGCAATACGATCTTTCAAAGGTTATGTTTTTAACAACGGCAAATTCTTTACATTCAATACCCTATCCCCTGCTCGACCGCATGGAAATAATCGAAGTTCCCGGCTACGGCGAAAATGAAAAATTAAGCATAGCGAAACAATTTTTAGTTCCCAAAGAATTACGCGACAACGGTCTTTCAGGCGCTAAAATAACATTCAGAGATGACACTTTAAAAGATATTATACGCTACTGGACAATGGAATCGGGAGTCCGCAATCTTGAGCGTGAAACGGCGCGGTGTATCAGGCGAATTGCGCGTGACGCTGTGAATAAAGGCTACGGAAAGGAAAAACCCGTCTGTGAATTTAACAAAATCATAACTCCCGGAAATCTTGAAAAAATTCTTGGAAAGAAAAAATACAAACGCGATGTAGTATACCGCGAAGCGCGTGTCGGTGTAACTTACGGTCTTGCGTGGACAGAATACGGCGGAACAATCATGCCTGTAGAAACGATACGCTACGACGGAAGCGGAGAACTTTTAATAACAGGAAATCTCGGCGATGTAATGAAAGAAAGCGCCCGCATCGCTTTATCGTATCTGCGCAGTACCTCTGGCAATTATAATTTCGATATTAAACATCTGGCAAAATCTGACTTTCATATCCATGTTCCCGAAGGCGCGATCCCCAAAGACGGCCCTTCCGCAGGCGTTACTCTTGCTTCGTCCTTGCTCTCCACCCTGTGCAAAGTGCCGCCGCGCCCGTGCATCGCAATGACAGGAGAGTTAACCTTAACAGGCAGAATCCTTCCCATCGGCGGCTTAAAAGAAAAACTGCTTGCCGCGATCAGAAACGGTATGGAAAAAGTTCTGCTACCCAAAGACAACGAAGACGACTGGAACGAACTTGACAAAGACATTCGCGCTTCCATTAAGGTTGAGTTCGCGGAAACAGCCTCGGATGTTTTCGGGCTTTTATTTCCCGAAGATATATTGAAAAAAAGTTCTCGCAGAGACGCAAAGGCACAAAGGACGCAGAGGAAGAAGTAAAATCTTTACATAGCCTCTAGTTCAGCCATTGTTTTTACAATTCCGTGACCGGATTCAATATCTCGTATTCCTTGTTCCAGTTTTTCAGTAAATATTTCATTATGTCTATTTTTTTCAATTTCTGTATAAGCCTCTTTTGGTAAAATTACAATTTCATTTTGCTGAAAGACTGTCTTTAAAGTCTTAACAACTTCATCGTTGAGTTCATTGGCTTTTAAATGATAGGCCGCATACATAATAGAAATATCATATAAAAAGGGTCTTTTGTCAAGGATACTCAATACCATAATCCTTAAAAAGTAAGGGTTATCTAGTTCTTGCAATCTTAAAATCTGTATATCCTTCGGGCGTATATGTTGTAGGCTGCTGTACACCGCCAGTCATTTTAGGAATCGTATCTGATACATAAGTTCTAAGTTCATCCATTGTAATAATATTATCTTTGATAAGGTCTGCAGCTCCCTTCATGCCTTGAATAAGCGCGTAAGTAAATACGCCGTGTTTTAAATCATCACGCTCCTGTGAAAACTGATCTCCCTTACTTGCGGTAAATATTACGGTGCTGTAACTTTGGACTCTTAAATCACCAACAAGCCGGGTATTATCCACAGCGCGGGTTCTTCCGTTACTTGCTCCGGCAGAATGACACGAATCAATAAAAACCAGCTTTTGACCCGGCGAATCAAGCACAGATTGAATATCCCTGAATGAGATTGCGCTTGCGGATCGTATCGCTCCATCGTTTGCAAATGACGCGTCAGAGGGCATAAAATAATAATTGCCGTTTTCATCATTTATACCATGTCCTGCAATGAATAAAACTATTACATCTGTTGGGCTTGCTCTTCTTATAAAATCAAAACCATCCATTATATTTGCTCTTGTCGGCAGAGCAGCGCCATCAGCGACAAGAAGACTGTTTACTTTACCGTATACTCTTCCTTCCTGCGCCTTAAAAGTATTTACTATTTCTCTTGCGTCATTTACCGCGAAATTTAAATCTCTAAGCAAAGGTGAATTGTATTTATTTACTCCAATAGACAATATCCATAAATTTGGAAGAGCATTTTGTTGTACCGCCGCTTGTTGGCTTATTACTTCTATATTGGTGCGTCCTTCATGCGGGTTTTCCGCAATTACTTCGATAAAGTTTCTTCCCGAATCCAGGTTAACGGTAAAACTAAATTCCATTTTCTGCTGAGGTCTTGTTATACTGATTCCGGTTGGCTTTGCTTCCAAATCTCCGCCGCGAATACCGCGAATACTGCCGCGAGTATCATTACTGCTTATAAGTCTTCCGTTAACTAAAAACCTAATATTTTGAATTGACTGTTTTGATTCTATCAATACAGATAGTTCAACTTGCCCTGCAGTAACTGTTGTTCCGCTTTCGGGGTTTTTTATTATAACTGTCGGCGGTTCACCTGCTTTTTGAATTGTGCCTGGTTTACGAACCGGATCAGGTTTTCCCTGTAAACGCGCTTCCACGATTTGCGGATTGTAAAATGTGTTTCGGTATTGATCGATTCCGTAGACATTGTTACCGACACGGACATTTAAATATCTGTCGCCGTTAGGTGAAGCGTTATAGTAACCGTCAGGAGTAATAACAATCCATTCGTCATCAATAAAACTAATAAATTGAGCGATTTCTTTGCTGGTATCAATATCCCAGATTTTTATTAAATAATCAGAACAAGAGATTATCTTCTTATTATCAGGACTGAATGCTAAAGAATTCACATAACCTGAATAACCAGAAAAAGTTTTTATTTCTCGTCCTGTTTGTGCATTCCAAAGTTTTATTTTTTTGTCGCCTGAAGAAACTATCTGCTTCCCATCAAGACTGTATGCTACACAACTTACCCAATCAGAGTGACCAGAAAAGGTTCTTTCTTCATTTCCTGTAGAAGCATCCCAAATTTTTATTGTTCTATCACCTGCTGAAAGTATTTTTTTACCATCTGGACTAAACATGACAGAAGTTACAGTATTGGAATGACCAAGAATAGTTTTTATTTCATGCCCTGTAGAAATATCCCAAAGACTTATTGCACCGGAACTTGAACCAGATAATATTTGTTTACCATCTGAGCTGAATGCTAAAGAACTTACTCTACCTGAATGATTAAAAGTTCTTATTTCACGCCCTGTAGAAACATCCCAAAGTTTTATTGTTCCACTATCCATAGTGTAATTCGAACCAACAACCATATTCTTACCGTCTTGACTGAGTACTACAGTGTCTAAAAACTCATGATATCCAATTGAAAAAGTTCTTGTTACAAGATATGTTCTAACATCCCGAAGTTCTACTGAATAATTATATTTATTATCATGAAATATATTAACAACTTGTCTACCGTCTGAACTAAATATTCCAGAACCTCCAGAAAAAGTTTTTATTTCTTGTCCTGTCTGTGCATTCCAAAGTTTTATTGTTTTATTACCTGAAGAAATTATCTGTTTCCCATCTGAACTTAATGCTACAGAAAACTCCAAACTTTGATTACAAGAAAAAGTTCTTATTTCTTTACCTGTTGCTGTATCAAAAAGTTTTATTGTATTATCAGAGGAACCTGAAACTATCTGCTTGCTATCAGAGCTAAATGCTATTGAATTTACACGAAATGATTGAATATAAAAAGTTTTAATTTCTTTACCTGTTGTAGTATCCCAGAGTTTTATCGCGTTATCTGATGAATATGAAATTATCTGCCTGTTATCAGAACTAAATGTTACAGAAAACACTGCTTCTGAATGACCAGAGAAAGTTCGTATTTCTCGTCCTGTATCAACATCCCATAATTTTAATTTTTTATCTAATGAACTTGAAACTATCCATCTGCCATCAGAGCTATATGCTACAGAAGACACAGCTTCTGAATGACCAGAGAAAGTTCGTATTTCTCGTCCTGTTGCAATATCTAGAATTTTTATTTTCCCATCATAAGAGTTAAATAGAATATGTCTATCATCAGGACTGATAGCTAATGAAAACACACCACTTGAATAACCTGAAAGTGTATTTATTTCACGACCTGTAATAGCATCCCAGATTTTTATTAATCCGACACTAGAATAATTATCATGTCCATTAATACCTGAGACTATCCTATTACCGTTAGAATTAATTGCAACACAAGCTACAGAGTATGGATTACATGGCAGAGTTCTTATTTCATTTTCTGTATAAACATCCCATATCTTTATTGTATTATCTGAAGAACCTGAAATAATTTGTTTACCATTTGAACTGAATGTTAAATCGTTTATATTATTTAAATGCCCATAAAATGTTCTGATTTCACGTCCTGTTATTATATCCCATATTTTAATTGTTCCTTCATAAGAACCTGATGCAATAGTCTTACCATCAGGACTTAATGCCACTTTATTGATTCCACCAGTATGCCCCAACTGCGGAAACACAGCCACTTCCTGCGAACCAACATTCAAACAAATCCCAATAAAACATAAAGCTAATAAAAAATACTTTTTCATTTTCTTACCTCATTGTAAAAATCATTTTTCACCAAAGAAGTTTTTCACTTCTTTTTCTATCATTGAATTCTGAATAAAAAAAGGTTTTTCCATTATATTTACATTAACAACATTAGCTACGTTATATTGCCCTTCAATACCGATTACCTTGAATGTGCCTCGCTGTTCGTTGCCGGCAAATGTTCCGCCCTTACCTTCTATGCCTTTTTTAACCGTATGAATAGCCTGTTCTATGTTTCCCGGTTTTGCGAAAGAAAAATTAAAACCGCCGCCTCTTGTTCTTATGCCAGCTCTTTCTCCGCCTGTATAATTATCAAGAAAATAATATGTAAAATGAATTTCATTAGGAGCTTCGCGCGGTATTCTATAACTTCCTCTTATTCCATTGACAATATAAAAACCGCTGGTTTCGTTTCCTTCAAATGTTCCGTTCTGCCTGACCGCATCATTACGAATAAAATCGACAAGGTCTTTCATGTTCTCTGGTTTTATATAAATATATTCTTCATGCGGTTTTAAAATAGTTATTGTATAAATAACTTCGTTCTCACTTATTGTGACATTAGGTTTTGTTCCGGCTTCTAAATCTCCTCCCCGGAATCCTCTAACAATCGATATTACAGAGTCTTTTGTCGCCGCAGTCCAAGGCGCGATATACTCACTCTCGATATTGGGAAATTGCTTTTCAGAAGCGATAATAATAATTGATTCAGCTCCATAGGGTTCATACAGCATATAGCTCGCGGTTTCAAATATTTTTCTTGGAATATTCGCTCTAAGTGAATTATTTTTATCAAAGCTGTTTGGGTATATCATTTTTATCTGATTAGTTGAATCGATATGAATAACCTTTAAAAAACAATTTTTATCTGCGGTAACAGTCATTTCTAGTTCGTCTCTATGAAAATATGTCATACTGTCTGAATTAAAAGACGCCTTAATATTTATTAGCGAAACATTATTTTCATCATTTGTAACATCAGCATCATTTAAAACAACTTCCAGCTCTTTTCTTATTTCCAAATTATCAGGCTCTATTTCAATTCCTAATACCTGCGTTAAATAACTTGCAGGTACTGATACAACCTGAATACCGGAAATCATTCCATCAGATGAATCCATTTTAAGCGTTACGCTAACCTGATTCTTTTCTTTGGAAAAAAATCCGTAAATTGTTATTATCCCGGCATCCGTAATATTTGTTTTATCATCAACTATATAAAACTTTTTATCTTGATTATCAATTGCATGACGGGTTACGCGTTCCGTAAGAAAACGCGATATACCTGCGGGCATATCTGTTCCTTTTAAAGTAAATACTCCAATTTTTGTTACGGCTGGATTACTTAAGTTTTGTGCAAGAGTGTCTACCGCTCCCTTAATTCGCAAGTCAATTTCCTGAATCTGTTCAGAATAAGATAATGATTCAAAACCCCTGTCTTGGCTTCCTGCGGCATAAACCATCGCACCGGCAATTATTACTAGACTGATAAAAAATAGAATGTTTTTCATATTTTTTATATAAACCTTCCAGATAATTGGTACATCTCATTAAGTATTCTTCTAATGGTATTTCCATAATAAATATAATTATTTGGCGCCCATGTTGCGAATAAATCGTCAAGAGTGATAACCGTACCTTGAATACCTCTGTTAACCAGTAAATAATAACGCTGATCTACTATATCTCTTTTGGGTCGTTCACAGCTTGCATAACCTTTTAAATGCTGAATATGCGCCCATACTCCTTCCTGCATATACGCATGCCTATAACCATGTCTAACTGAAATTCCAATATCAGTATTAAGACCTCCGTAATTATACGTATTTAATATTTGACGGTTACTTAAGAAACCTGTCGCATAGCACATCTGTGCAATTGCAATATCGTGATTTACCCCTTCGCGTATAGCTTCATTTATATACTCACTAACCAATGCATAAATTTCCTGCCGGGTCATCAAGGAATTAGGATTTCTTGAAGAAATATATGAAACTATAACATCTCTGCTAAGCGTACCCCTTCCCATTATTTGATTTTCACGTGATAAACCGCTATGTATTTGCGCTGTGTTATATCTTTGTGTTTGAATTTGTGGTAATGCTTGTGCTTGGCTCTTTTGATTTAACGAATTATCCTGAGGCTTCATCACCCCTTTTTCAACAAAGAAAACACATAAATAAGGTAAAGATCCTTCACATACTGCTTTAGTATCCGGCGCGCTATATACTTCATGATTATCGAATCTACCGGTTTGAATGTTTCTATTAAATTTAACAGTATAATCGCTAAATTTAATTTCAAAATATTCTTTGTTAGGTTCTTTATCGTTATATTCTTTAAATTTACCTTTACTTGTTTTAGATATTATTTTTTTAGTTTCAGTATCTCCATAATCTATTTCCAGTTTACCGGAATTTGCTCTTGTTTTTTTTGGTCTAAATGTTAAGTTAATATCTGTAGAGAGATAATATTCAAGCTCTTCAAATGTCTCTTTTCTATCACCTTCAGGTATAGTTCTGACATCATCCCATGTTAATGGTTTTAAAACACCGTCTTCACCGTTTATAATATTTCTAATTTCATTGAGTAATTGTGAATCACTTTTAGTTTGCTGAGAAAAACCATTAGCCATAAAAAAAACTGTAAAAAAGAAAAATAACAAGCTCTTTTTTAACATAAATTCCTCCGGATTTTAAGAAAATAATATAAATTGTAATATCATACAACTAGAGATATTTATATCACGCTATATGCTGTTTGTCAAGTATTTCATGTTAAAAATAGAATACTATCTATCCTATAGTTAACAGGGATAGTAAATGACAGAAGATGAATTCAGAGGTATTGTAAGAACAAATATCAAGCGTTACAGGGTTTATAAAAAATGGACACAAGCAGAATTTGCAGAAAAACTTGATATTTCTGTCAATTTTCTTAGCGATGTAGAAAACGGTAAAAGATGGATTTCTCCCGCAAGTATTGTGAAATTCGCTTCAATATTAAATATTCAACCATATGAATTATTTAAACCTTTTGATGAACAACCAGCTTCTGTAATAAACCTATTAGAAAAATATAACGACGATATAGAAAAAACCATATCAAAATCAATAAAAGATGTCTTTATCTATTACCAATCTATAATAAAATCAGAAATTAAAAAGAAAACTATTCATTTAAAATCAGGCAAAAACAACTCCGAGCGCAAAAAATAACCTCTGAACAAATAGCGTTTTTTTTAGCAGGCTCAATCCCTTGAAACATTCCCTCGTTTCCGTCATAATACATCCATGAAGTACGATGTAATTTTGGCAGGTGTCGGCGGACAGGGAGTTCTTTCTGTAGCGTCCATTATAGCTCAGGCTGCCATGAATGAAGGTCTTGAAGTGCGCCAGAGCGAAGTGCACGGTATGGCGCAAAGGGGTGGCGCTGTTTTAGCCCATATGCGTATATCTGACAAAAAAATCTCAGGCGATCTTGTGCCTAAAGGCGGCGCGGATTTAATTATCGCCATGGAACCTCTTGAGAGCCTTCGTTATGTTTCATATTTAAAACCTGACGGCGCGCTGGTGACAGCCGCCGAACCTTTCAATAATATTTCTAACTACCCCGATGTCGAGGGGATTCATTCTTCGATAAAGAGTCTTCCTAAATGGCGTATTATTCAAAGCGCGGCTCTTGCGAAAGAAGCGGGGCTTTCAAAAGCTGTTAATACGGTTATGGTTGGAGCCGCTTCGTGCTTCCTGCCGATTAAAGCGAACAGCCTTGAAAAGACGATAACGGAAGCGTTCTCTAAAAAAGATGAAAGCATTGGAAAAGCTAACGCAAAAGCTTTTAAATTAGGCCAGCTCGCCTGCAAACAGACTGCCGCCGGGGAACAAAATGAATTTTCAATACAGAAATCCTGAAATTGAAAAAATGCCCCGCCCGGAGCTTGAAAAACTTCAACTTCAAAAATTAAAAACTGAAATCGGTTATGCTTTGCGAACACCGTTTTATAAGGAGCGTCTTTCAAAAACCGGCATCAAAAGCCCTGACGATATTAAAACTCTTAACGATTTAAATAAAATTCCCTTTACGGCAAAAAACGATTTAAGAGACGGTTTTCCCTACGGATTTTTATCAATTCCAAAAGAAGAAGTCGTACGCCTTCACGCTTCAAGCGGGACGACAGGGATTCCTACAACAATTTATTTTAATAAAGACGACATTAAAAATTGGGCGTTCTTCATGGCGCGCTGTATTTACGCGACCGGATGTAACAAAAATGATGTTTTCCAAAACATGATAACTTACGGTCTTTTTACAGGCGGGCTTGGTTTTCATCAGGGCGGTGAGGAAGTAGGAATGTTGGTAATTCCCGCGGGAGCCGGAAACACCGGGCGCCAGTTTAAAATGATGCAGGATTACGGCACCACAGTGTTACACGCAACGCCGAGTTTTCTTCTCCATCTTGAAACTAAAATGAAGGAAGCTGGCATCTCAAGAGAATCTCTTTCCATTACGCGCGCTTTCGCGGGAGCAGAGCCGTATTCCGAAGACACAAGAAAGCGCATCGAAGCTCTTCTAAAAGTTGACGTTTACAATTCATACGGTTTATCGGAAATGAACGGTCCTGGTGTTGCGTTTGAATGTCAGTGTAAAGACGGGCTTCATATCTGGGAGGACGGTTATATCGCCGAGATTGTTAATCCCGACACTCTGGAACCTGTAAAAGACGGCGAAATAGGAGAGCTGGTTCTTACAATTCTATGCCGCGAAGCGACTCCGATTTTACGTTACCGCACGCGCGACCTGACCGCTTTTTATACAGAGCCGTGCGCCTGCGGAAGAACCCACCGCCGTCTTCGCCGTATAACCGGCAGAAGCGACGATATGCTGATTATAAACGGCGTAAATGTATTCCCTAGCCAGATCGAAGAAGTGATCATGGGTATGAAGGAAGTCGGCAACAATTACCTTATCGTAGTGGAAAAAGAAGGCGCTCTTGACAGAATGACTGTAAAAACTGAAGTAAGCGCTGACATTTTCATGGACGACTCCCGCCCGTTAAACGCCCTTAAAGAAAAAATCAAAGAGACACTTCAGACTTCCATTTCCATAAGCCCGAAAGTTGAACTTCACGAAAGCGGTTCACTGCCCATTTCCGAAGGCAAAGCCGTAAGGGTGCAGGATATGCGTCCTAAAGATGTGTAGAAAAATCACGAATATAATAAAAAAGCCGTCTGACCGGCAGACGGCTGAATAGGTTTATTGCAGCTTATTTTCAGCAATATCTTTATAATTGATTACACCATTTCTGTTAATAAAATCCACACTTTTTACATATCTATAAAGAATATCATTTCCTTCTGGTCGAACTAGAACAACAGTATATTTATCTGTCCCTACCCAAACTTTATTATTAGGATTTTTGAGTAAAAAACAAGGTTCTCCATTTACTCTTTTTTTGAAATCACCGTATGCTTCAAAATTATTTTCATACTTTAAAAAATCAGCTTTTGTTTGAATAGTAAGATCATTATTAAATATTTTTACATAATATTTATTATCACTTTCCTGACTTATGTTATCACCATTATCAGATGATTTAATAATAAAATAAGTCGGCATTTTTATAGGTATATTAAAACTAACAGGAGTAACCCTGCCTCTCCCTACATTTTGTGTTTTAGTTTGTTCGCCAATTTCCACATAGTCCGCATGAATAACTTTCACAGTAATGTTCCATGTACCGGCAGCAACATCCAGAGTAACAGACTCACCATAAGTGGCATTAACGCTTCTGCTTTCGCTTGAACCATTTAATATAATTTCATAGCTCAACTCTAACTCAGCATCTTGTTCCGGTGTCAAAGCGCGTTCAGCGCCGCTTCCAGGGAGGTTGATAATAAATGTTCCCATTCCGTCCTGCTCTGAGCAGGAAAGAACCATTCCTGCGGTAATAATGACAGTTAACAAGAATAATATTATTGAATTAAATTTTTTCATTTTTATTCCTCCTATTCGCTTGTTAGCGATACATTGATTTCTATTCCGCCGCCGGAGCGCAGGGTTCTGCGTCCTGATTTTTCGAGGAAAGCCGCTTCCAGCGCCGCCAAAGGCGGCACTACATTGCCGTTAGAGTCCACATAGGATTCACAACCTGAGGATACTGTTACCGCGCTGCCGTTGGTTGAAGAATAGCCGACCGCGCCTGTTTGAACCTGTAAACTGTTCGAATCCATGGTAAACGAGGTTCCGCGCACTGACGCTGTTGCGGACGGCGACTGAACATTAAAATTGGTTCTGCCGCCTGACGGCGGAGCTACTTCCGCTCTCACTTTTCCGGCGCTTAGTTTAAGGTTAACAGTTTCTGTTTGATTCTGATTTTCAATCTCTTCAAGGCTTAACCTGGTGAGAGGATGCACTGTAAGCGTGGAGTTTCCAATCGTTAAAATCGCCGTGCTTCTGAAACCTGTCGATATAATCGTGGATTTTTGGATTGCGGCTCCCGCTCTCGCAGGCGTCCAATTTGCGGAACCGCTTGTTTTCANTTCAACAGTTCCCGTCAATTCNTTAATAACAGCGCCTGAGTTTTGCGCAAACAACGAAACNGCGGCTGTTATCAGAACAAATACTAAAAATGTCCTTCTCATAATTCTNCCTCTCCTACAGGCNAACCTGTTTAGAATGATAAGGTAAAACCGGCTGTAACCTTCCACATTACGCCGGTACCCTTAGGATATACATTGCCCATGCCGGGAATAAACACCCCGCCACCCAAAAAAACCGATATATCGTCAAGAGGCTGCCATCCGAAAGAAGCGAAAAATTCGCCTCCGTAAAAATTTCCTTCGTCAGGAACATTGTAAGTTCTTACAAAATAACTCACAGCGCATTGCGCGAACAATGTTTTTGTTATTTTTATATTATAATCTACGCATAACAGCGCGAGCCCCGAAAGCGTTTCTTCAAATACCGAACCTTGAGGAACGCCGCTTACAGGCGTATAAGAATTAAAATCATTTTTTACAGTTCCGAAAGTCGCTTTTGCCGTTATACCTAATAAATCCGACACTTTAGTAGAATGAAAACCGATTTTACATTGAGCTAAAAAACCGAACGCGGTGCCAAAATTTCCGTAGCCGTTCTGCATCATGCTGAACAGAAGCCCGCCTGATACTCTTAACATGTCTTTCGGATAGAATTCCATTAAAGCGGTAATATACTGGGAATGAAGAGTGTCCGCACGGCGGTTAAAATCAAACTGCGCTAAAATATCGGCGGACAGTTTCGCTCCGTTGCCTGTATTAAATTCCAGAGGCATATCCCATGAGACAGCCGCCAACATTCGGCGTGATGCGAAATAATCGCCGTAATTTGTAATTTTGAAAGGAATATCGTAATAGAAACTGTCGGTATCGGTCATAACAATGGCGGCGGTTTCCTTATACAAAAATCCTGTGTAAAAAACAGACGCGCTTAAACTGCCGGGCGGCAATTCAACACCGAAACGAAGCCCGTCAAAAAGCCCTGACGCTATAAAATCAAGACCGTCGTTATATTCCATCCGCCCCGCTTCAAGCGATATGTTTTCATTAAAATTACATAAAAAAGTAAAACGTGAAATTTCAGGTATTAAAGCAAGAGTGTTATTCTTGGAATAATCACCGCTGAACCTGAATGTAAAAATGACGGAAAAATATAAAGAAATATTTCTTCCGTTGCTGTATGAAAACCACGGCGTTACACCCGCCTCGTATGTGTACAAATCGTTTTTTACTTCGACTAACTGATCAAGCTCTAGCCCGAAATCGGCGCAGAAGATAATGCCGGATATAGTCAGTAAAATTAACGAAAATAAAAACAAGCGTCTCACTATTCCCCCCCTTCAGCGCTTATTACTTTGCCAAGAATTAAAAGAAGCCTTTCGCCGTCAACATTCATGCCGGGATCTGACGCTCCTTGGATATAATTACGGCTTACCATGCTTTTGTACGCGTAACGCGGTCCCGGCGCAATCGAATACATCATGCCGCCTTTTATATTAAAAGCTTTCATCATAAGAAAAGAGAGCCTGCTCAGCGTGATTTCGCTGTCAGATTTAGCGTCTTTTTTTAGCCAGCCGTTTGAAAGCGCCTGCTGGAAAGCGTTTTCCGCTGATATATTAGCTTCAGCTTCCGCGCTTGCAAGCACAAATTTTGCCGCTTGAGCGTTAGTAACAGCCTGAGTTTGAAGCATCGCCTCCAGTTCGGCGGCAGTCTGGGCGGAGAGGTACACGGGGAGTAAAAACAGCAAACCTGTGAAAAATATTAACAGTTTTCTTCCCATATATTTGTATATTATAAGGAAATACAATTTTAGTATAGCCCTTAAAAGAAAAAATAATAATTAAAAAAATTAAAAATCGAAAAGCGGGAGCTGTAAGCCCGCGCCGTCGGAATCCGAAAGAATTCGCTTGATTCGTACAGGATCATCGGGTTTCTCGATGGATTTACCCCCTGCCGTGAGGAAATAACGTGCTCTTTTTAACGACGCTCCAATTCTGTGCAATCCTTCGATCGAAAGATTTCGCGAACGCCGGCTTTCGATTATCCTGCGGGCGGTTTTGGCACCGATACCGGGAATCCTAAGCAGGGTTTCATAGTCCGCGCGGTTTATTTCGACGGGGAAAAAGTCCAGATGGTTAAGCGCCCATGCGGTTTTCGGATCGATGTGAGTATCCAAAAACGGCTGTTCTTCGCTCAAAATCTCACCTGCGTTAAAGTGGTAAAAACGCAATAGCCAGTCTGCCTGATACAGCCGGTGTTCGCGGACCAGCGGAGGTCCTGCCGTCTGCGGCAGACGCGGATCGAAGCGGTTTTCTCTATGCGCAATACTGCCCGGGTGAATGAATGCCGAATAGTACACTCTTTTTAAAGAAAACTTATTGTAGAGCGAACTGGTCAAATTGATGATCTGCCTGTCGTCTTCTCCAGTTGCTCCCACAATAAGCTGGGTACTTTGACCCGCAGGGGCAAACCAGGGGGATGAGGTTTTTCCCTGCGGGAGAAATTTACTTTGTTTTCGCGCTTCTTCAGTTTCGAGCCTGACTGCCGAAAAATCGCTCATTGCGCCTATGATGTCTTTTTTTGATTTATCAGGCGCGAGACATTGAAGACTTTTTTCGGTCGGCAGTTCGATGTTGACGCTCAACCTGTCCGCCCACTTCCCCGCTTCGCGGATCATTTTCTCGCCAGCGCCGGGAATCAGTTTAAGGTGGATATAACCGCCAAATCCCATTTCCGTACGCAGTGTCTTTGCTGTTTCCGTCAATTTTCCCATTACAATATCAGGGTCTGTGAAAATTCCCGACGATAAAAAAAGCCCTTCGATATAGTTGCGTTTGTAAAATTCGCAAGTTAATTCGGAGAGTTCATTTACGGTAAAAGTCGATCTTTTAATGTCGGCGGAAGCCCGGTTTACGCAATAAGCGCAGTCATATTTACAAATATTGGAAAACAGTACCTTTAGAAGGCTTACACAGCGGCCGTCCTGCGTCCAGCTATGGCAGACTCCCGCAGGCAGAGCCGCGCCCATCTTTTTGCCTTGATTAAACCCGGAACTCCCCGAAGTCGCGCAAGAAGCGTCGTACTTGGCGGCGCCGGAGAGAATCGATATTTTGTCATGAAGGCTCTCTTTCATTCATTTAACTATACATATGTTTAGGATTATTTGTCAAGCCGGTATAACAAGGTGTCAGTCACCTATAAATAATCCTCAAAACGTTTTAATAAAAAACAAAAGGTGTCAGTCACCTTTGAAGATTTTACAAAACCGCTTAACAAATTAAAAATGGTGTCAGTCACCAATTAATAATTGACAATTTATCTAAACATGTGTATAGTTTTATCATGGAACATGAGGATGGCGAGCTTTTCACGATACAGCCGGAAAATATACATTCTGTCGATTTAAGCGATTACAAAGTATACCGCGAAATTGACCGGATGAAGGGTCTTTTACGGTTCACCCCAAACAAACACGGAGAGTTAATCGCAAGATGCGCCACCGATAACTACATTCTGCCGGCTCTTATCTCTCATTTTACAGCCCGTTTTGGTGATGAAATATCATGGTCGATAATCGACGAAAAACGCGCTCTTTGCCTTCGCAAACAGATTGGTAAAAATGCGGAAATTATACCTTTTTCTCCTTCGATTTTGAATGCAGTCCTGAATGAAGAAACCGGCGTTTCACCAGAAGAAAATGATGAATGGGAAGAATTATGGAAGCACTATCACAGGACAATTAACAACGAAGATCGCAATAATCCAAAATGCCAGAAACAGTTTATGCCCAAACGCTACTGGAAATACCTGCCGGAAATGTAAATTTTTAGAATAATTTAACCGAAAACCAATCTTAAACGACACGAAACCGCGCTCTGCGCAAAAATTCGTCTTGAAAATCCCTATAATTTCTAATTTAAATAATATATAATTAGGTAAACGGGGGTTCGGTTTCTGAAACTGTTATTTTTGCCTATTTTGTTCTTTTTTATCATTTTAATTCCCTGCTTAAACACTCCGGTGTACGGGTCCGAGCTAAGCCTCGAAGACGCGGTCAGCCGCGCTCTTGAATATAATCTTACCCTTAAAAAAGCCGAAATTGACCTTGCTTCCAGCGGTTATTCAGAAAAAAAACTTTGGTCGGAAGTNTTCCCGTCCATAAGCGCGAACGCAAGCGCCAGTTACAGAAATTCTCTTTTCAGCGGNAATCCGCCGTCAAACCCGGGATTCGGCTACAGCGTCGGGCTTGGGGTAAGCCTCGCTCTTAACGCCGGTATTCCGTATACAATGAAAAGTATTAAACTGGCGCATCAGGCAAATATTTTAAAATATGAAGATGCGCGTAACCAGCTTTCCATACAGGTAACTAAAATTTTCTATTCGCTTATCGCAGAAAAAAACGCTCTTTCTCTTTTTGACGAAGTATTCAATCTTGCGCAGAGGCAGTTTGCAAGAAGCGAAACTTTGTTCAGAAACGGCCTTGTAGGAGAACTTTCGCTTACGCAGAGCAGATTGGCTTTGGAAAATGCGCGTTACAACCTTGGCAGCGCAAAAATTATACACGAAAACAACATGTCTGATTTTCTTGCCCTGATTGGCATAACTAATTCAAACGCAGGCGGTTTGGACAATATTATAACCCTATTAGGTGATATTAATATCGTTAAAATCGAAGCCGATGCGGAAGAGCTTATCGGCAATTATCTTCCAAGCCGTCCTGACATAGCGCGTAACAATCAGGAAATTGAAAGACTGACAATCGCGAGTATGCAGAATATGCTGCAAACAAGGGCTCCTAGTTTGAATTTATCCTTTGATTGGAGCGCTTCCTCTTTTTCCCCTTTTACCGATTCGGTAAGCGCAACAGCCCGTCTCAGCATTCCGATTGACGTATGGATTCCCGGAACTCCAAAAGCGCAAGCGGCAAGAAAAGCATCGGACGCTATAGAAAAAGCAAAACTTGATCTTGAGTCCGCGGAAAGTTCCGCGAAAACGCAAATCCGCTCTTTAACCGCCCTGCTTCGCAATTCATGGGAAAGCATTGTAATCGCGAAATTAAGCCTTGAAGCCGCTCAAAGGGGCTATCAATTAACGGAACAGGGATTTACTAACGGAACTGTGGAAGCGCTTGTTTTGGAAGATGCGCGTAACAATATGGCGAACGCAAGACAGCGGCTTCTTCAAAGCGAACTTTCATATTTTAACATGATACTGGATCTTTCGTCCGCCCTGAATGTTGAATGGAAATACCTTGTACAAATATACGGAGTGCCAAGTGAGTAAATCAAAAATTGTCGTTATCGTGTTTATTGCCTTTATCGCGGTATTCGCGGTTCTTATCGCTTTAAATTTATTCGTTCCTGAAAATACAGAAAACACCGATCCCGGACAGAGGCAGCGCGCTAATGTAACTACAGTGCGCGTAACGCCTGTAGTACCCGGCACAATAGAAAAAAGCATTATAATTAACGGTGAAATACTTGCGCGTAACCAGGTGACAATCTTTCCGACAGTCGCGGGAAGACTGGTTCAGACAAACAGGGCAATCGGAGACAGGGTTAACCGCGGCGATGTTGTCGCGATGATCGATCCTTCAAGACCGGGAGAAGTGTTCAGGGAAAGCCCTGTAATAAGCACGGTATCGGGAACAGTGTTAAACGCGCCGTTTCACGTGGGCGATACGGTTACAACACAATCAGGCGTTTACATTGTAGGAGACCTTTCTTCGCTTTTAGTCGAAACATTTGTCCCGGAGAGGTTTGTCGCCTCTGTCAGACAAGGAATGAGAGCCGTTCTTTGGTTTGACGCGATCCCAGGAGAAACATTTAACGCGCAAGTAAGAGAAGTAAGCCCCGTGATAGACTCCGTTACACGAACATTAAGAGTGCGCCTTGAATTTTTAAACCGCGATCCGCGCATAAGAGCCGGAATGTTCGCGACTCTCTCGCTTGTTACAAACAGAAAAACTGATATTCCGGTAATCCAGCGGATATCAGTTATAAACACATACGGTTCATGGATTGTATTTGTCGTGGACGAAAACAATACAGCGCGAAGGCGTGAGGTGACTCTTGGCATTGACAATGAAGATTTTCTGGAAATCGTAAGCGGCGTAGAACTCGGAGAAAATGTTGTCAGCGCGGGACAGAATTTTCTTTCAGACGGCGATCTCGTCCGTGTAGTGGAATGAAAGTCAGCTAAAAGGGACTTTTATTTCATGGAGGTAAAACTGTGAGTATAATTGAGTTATCTGTAAGACGACCTGTTACAATCGTAATGTTTTTCGTAGTTATCATCGGTATTTCAGCTACCCTTCTTGTCAATCTCGCGATGGACCTCTACCCGTCTGTGGACAGACCTGTTTTTTCTGTCTGGACGCGCTTCCCCGGAGCGGGACCTGCCGATGTTGAGCGCAATGTAACAGAGCGTCTTGAACGCTCTCTTTCTTCATCGAGAGGACTTGTCAACATGACAAGTAATTCCCAGTTTGAGACAAGCAATATCAATCTTGAGTTTGCCTACGGCACCAACATGGACAAAGCCGTTAATGACGCGCAAATTCTTGTAAACAGACTTGTTAACTCGCTTCCTGACGGCGTTCAAACTCCCGTAGTGCGCCGTTTCGACATGAGTTCGATGCCGATCATGCGCCTTGTTGTTAAGGGAAACTATCCGCCAGACCAGCTCCGCCTTTTTGCCGAAGATGAGATTCAATCAAGCATTGAACGTATCGAAGGCGTTGCCGCGGCGGAAGTAACAGGCGGAACTACTCGAATTGTAAAAGTTGAAGTTGCGCTTAACAGGCTTGCCGCTTTTAACCTTACCTTGGGCGATGTATCTAGCTCTCTTAAAGGGCAGAATGTTTTATCTTCAGGAGGAAACCTCAGACGCGGAACGCGTGAATACCAGATCATGACGCAGGAAGAACTTGTCAGCATCGATCAGATTAAACGCCTTGTGGTAAAAACAGTTAACACAGGTTCCAATCAGGATAACAGGTATCAGGTAATCCGCATCGAAGACATTGCCGATGTTTTTATGGGCTACAATGATAATGCGTCAAGGGTTTATGTCAACGGACAGAGCGGCGTTTATATTCAGGTGACATGCGAAAGCGGCAGTAATCAAATAAATGTATCGGACAGGGTTCAGGACGCGCTTGAAGAAATTAACGCATCTCTCCCTCAGGGAATCACATTAAGCGTCCTTTCAGATAACACGACAATGATTCGCGCCACATTGGATCAGGTTTATAAAAACGCGATTCAGGGCGCGTGTCTTGCCATGGTCATACTTATGATCTTTCTTCGCAATATAAAAGCTACTTTAATAATCGGGCTTTCCATTCCCATTTCGATCCTGCTTACATTAATGGCAATGACAGTTTTCGGATTCACACTCAACCTGATGACGTTAACAGGTCTTATCATGGGTATGTGTATGACACTGGACGCTTCCATTGTAATTCTTGAAAATATCCACAGTTACCGGGAACGCGGCGCTAAAAGCAGTATTGCCGCAATTTTAGGAAGCAAGGAAATGCTGCGCGCCATAACAACGTCCACAATTACTACGTTATGTGTATTTATTCCGATTATTATTTATAAAAACGATCTTAAAGAAAACGGCATTTTATTCAGCGATTTAATTTTTACTGTTGTAATTTCACTTACTGTATCGCTCATTGTCGCGGTAACGCTTGTTCCAAGTTTATCAGGCTCGATTTTAAAACTTAATACAAGAAAACAAAAACCGATTAAAAACGCCGTTATACGCATTATCGATGAAAAGATTGAAACATTCTTGCGTTTTCTGGAAAACGGTTATAAAAAAGCTCTTGAATTTTGTTTATCCCACAGATTGATAATAACTTCATTTGTCGCCCTGCTCCTTGTTTTTTCGCTTCTTCAGTTCAGCAGTATCGGCTTAAACATGAATGTCCGCATGCGCACAGATGACAATGTCAATTTGAACGTATCAATGCCTCAGGGAACCGGTATTGATGTAACAGAAAAAATACTTTTTGATATCGAAAATCTTATAAAACGCGAAATTGAAGGATATATAAATTTGGTTTTAACAGCCAGACGCAGCGGAACAAATCAAGGCACGATTCAGATTACCCTGCCTCCCCCGGCTGAACAAATCGACACGCCCGATTCGATTATAAGAAAACTTACTCCTCATCTTAATACAATTCCGGGCGCGAGGATAAGTTTCAGAGCGGGGCGAGGAATGAGCAGCGCAGACCCAATAATTGTCGCAGTAAGTTCAAAAAATTATGAAGCGCTGATGGCTACCGCGGAAGATATCCAGCATATAATGATGAATTATCTTCCCGAGATTGAATATCCGACCATAAATCTTGACGAAGGCGCTCCGCAGCTTCAAATAGAGATTGACCGCGACAAGGCTTCCAACTTCGGACTTTCCCTGTCGTCGATAGCTTCAGAAATACGAGCCGCGATGGACGGCGATATCGCGACTACAATGAGCCAGGGGAACAGGTTGATAGATATTCAGGTGCGTTTAAAAGACGACGACCGACAGGGACTTCCCAATCTTGACGCAATATCAGTTATTAACCGAAGCGGAACGCGCGTATCGCTTTCCAATGTCGCGAAAATCTCGGAGGGAAGAGCGCCTTCTTCGATCAGGCGGGAAAGGCAGGAGCGTGTTCTTCGCGTAACAGGCGGTCTTGCTCCGGGGATCGCTGTAACAGACATGCAGCGCCGCCTTGAAAACACAGTAAAAGACAGACTTGTCGAACGCGAAAGCGTTACGGTTCGTTATTTAGGCGAAGCGTCTGAAATTCAATCCTTTGCTTCGCTTTATGTTTTAATTGTTCTGACGGCGATCTTTTTAATATTTGGCATTATGGCAAGCCAATTTGAATCGTTTGTCGATCCTTTTATAATTATTTTTTCGATACCTCTGCTTTTTATCGGCGTAATTTGGATATATAAATTCTCAGGCGAAGCCATGTCCATGTTTTCCATTGTNGGTATTATCGCCTGCGTAGGCGTNGTAATTAACAACGGAATTGTTTTAGTTGATTACACAAACACGCTTTGCGCGCGNGGGATGGAAGTAAAAGCGGCGTGTGTCGAAGCTGGAAGAAGACGCCTGCGTCCGATTTTAATGACAAGCCTTACAACAATACTTGGACTTGCGCCAATCGCCTTCTTTCCCGGCGCCGGCGCGGACACGATTCAGCCGATCGGTAAAACATTTGTCGGCGGTCTTTTAGTAAGCACTTTTATGACAATTTTTGTTACACCGATTATGTATTCTGTTTTAAATTCCATAAGAAGCAAAAAACAAGAATCAATAATGGCGGAAAATATATCACGCACAGATGCGGTTTAATTATGAATAAAATTAAAGCAGCTATTATCGGGTTAGGAAGGATTGCTTCGATTCTTGAAGAAGATACGCTTAGAGAAAAACCCTGCACCCACGCTGGAGCGATTGCCGCTAACGAAGACTGCGTACTTGCAGCAGGCTTTGATATTGACGAGGAGCGCCGCGAATTATTTTCAAAAAAATGGAATGTACCGGTTTTCAACAATGCGGCAGAAATGCTTACCGCATGTAAACCGCAGATATTGGTGATCGCGACACATCCAGACAGCCATTATGAATATTGCAGTCTTGCCGCAAAAATGAACGTCCCTGTTGTCATCTGCGAAAAACCTCTTGCCGACACGATTGGCAAAGCCAAAAAAATCGCAAAACTTTCAAGTAACGGAAAACCTGTTATCATCACTAATCATGAGCGCCGTTATTCAGAAGATTATATTCGCGCAAAAGCGATTTTAGAAGAGGGGAAGCTAGGACAGATTGCCGCCGTCCGCGCTGCGCTTTACATGGGTAAAACCGCGCGCCTTATCGATCAGTTCTGGCATGACGGAACTCATCTTGCGGACGCGATAATGTTTTTAACAAGCGGCGCATTGAAGCACCGAAGATCATGGGGCACGAAGTTGACATCTCGCGGCGGAACGGCGTGGCTGGAAGGAAAGATAAGAAAATTATCCGCGGAGGTCACGGAGGTAAGAAAGAATTCCATTCCTTTTATATTTGAGATTGGGGCTGGACGTGATCACCTTGTTTTTGAAATTGAATTTTCCTGCGAAAAAGGTAGGCTTCGAATCGGCAACGGCGTTTTTGAAGTATTGGAAAGCGTTCCAAGCCCGTACGCCGAAAAATTTCGCTCTTTACACAATACAGGCGAAATTTTTACAGGACCGACAGGTTATTTCGCGAACATGGTTAAAGACGCGGTTGCCTGCGTTAAAGACCCAAACAGACAGCCTGTTTCAGCCGCCGCAGACGGCTTAAAAGTTATAAAATATTTAAACAGCGTAAAAAAATGGCGCCCAATAAAAGCGCGACACAGCCGTGCGGATAAATAAAAGCAGCGAAGCGACGCGCCCGGAGCAAGGTCACAACTCTTGAATAATTTTTTAAAAAAGGCTATATTGCAAAAACCTTACGGGGGGTTGGATAGCGGCTATTCCGCCTGGTTTGGGACCAGGATGTCGGGGGTTCGAATCCCCCCTCCCCGAGAAATTAATAAAATTATATAATTCTTTATACTTTAATAAATTAATAGAAACTGTTTAATTGGGGATTCGAAACGGAGCGTTGCTGTATATATTCAAGGCGAGAGCCTTGTTTACCTAAAATGCCGGCGCATGGAGGCGCCGAGCAACGCGCAGACGGGGGTGGAAGGAGCAAACAGGATGTTTGCGACTGGAACCCCAAATCCCCCCTCCCCGAAAAAATAATTGTATTTAAAAATATTTTTATGCTTTAATAATTTTACTGAAACTGCATAATTGGGGGATTTGAAACGGAGCGTTGCTGAATATATTCAAGGCGAGAGCCTTGTTTAGTAAAATGTCGGCACATGGAGATGCCGGGCAACGCGTAGACGGGGGTGGAAGGAGCAAACAGGAGTTTGCGACTGGAACCCCAAATCCCCCCTCCCCGATAGAATAATGTCTGTGAATTAAGTATGGAATCGCCGGTTGACATTTTTTTATCTTTTTAATATTGTTTAAATAATCATGGCGGTGTAGCTCAGTTGGCAGAGCAAGCGGCTCATATCCGCTCGGTCGCAGGTTCAAGTCCTATCGCCGCTATATCCTGATTTGTCATAAGACAAATCGGGATTTTTTTTGTTAAACTCTTTTTACAATTATCTTTTTACCTTGAATTCGCGTAACTTTAACTCCCCTGCTCTCATCCACTTGCTCACCTTCAGTTCTGGCTTCATAAATTTCATCATCGATTAAAACGGCACCTGAGGGATTAAGCTCGCATTGGGTGACCGCAATTTTACCTATCAGTTCTTTGTAATCTTTCATTGTTACAAAATTATATCAGCTTAAATTCTTTCGCCGCCATGCTCAGTTCCTTATTCCAGCGCGGCCCGTTTAAATACTGACGTCTGGTTTCTATGTCTTCTATGCGGCCGGCGCGGCGCTGAAGGCGTTTAAATGCCATGCTGACTGCGGTGCTAAGGTCAACCTGACTCGCTTCCGCCTGAACAAGGATTCGATATTTAGCGTAAAAATAAAAAGCGTCCCAAGGGTCCATTTCGCATAACTTTTCATCGCGAAGAATTTTTTGAATATCATGCACAGCTTCTTCACAGCCTTCGGTTGATAATCTGCAAAGCGCCAGCGAATGAAACAGGGACAATATCCTGTTTTGAACTTCGCCGTTTGTAAAGTATAAATGTTCGCATTGCGCGAAACCGCTTCGCCAATCCGCCTGTTCTGTATAAAGAAAATTTTCATCGACAAACGGATTAGTATACGATGCGGACAATTTTACAGCTTTTTCATAATTGCCGGCAAGGTATGCGGCTTCAATCTCGAATAAATCCGCGTCATTGTTCGCCGGTTCTGGCTTCGATATATTATAATCCTGATAATAAACTCTTGAACGGTAAATCCACGCGGCTAAAAGATTTTCTTTTTCGCATGTCATGCTTCCGTAAGGGTCTTTTAACATTTTTTCAAATATTTCATGCGCTTTGCTGTAGTGTCCCATGTCAAATTCGATCCTTCCTTCCAAAAACCGCGAACGATCCGCCCAATCAGGACGGCCGGCTTTAAGCGATTGTTCGATTGACTTGCGCGCAAGAAGGGATGCGGTAAACGCGTCACCGTGTAAAAATTGCGCAGCCGCGGCGTAATAAGCGGAAACCGCCAATTCGTGATAGTTCCCGATTTTTTCAGCGTTAGAGAGCGCGAATCCGAGGTACTCGATTGTTTCATTAACCTGTTTTTTAGAAAGACACACAAGTGAAAAAAGACGGTATCCCTGTGGAAGACAGAATGAATTTTTACTCTGCCCCAACAGTATCGCTTCTTTCGCTTTCTCCGCCGCTTCTTTTTCGTCGTGCCGTCCGAGAAAAAATCCGCAAAGATTTACAAGTAATTGGGCTTGAAGGACTGGAAAAGCTTCAAAACCGCTCGCCAGTGAATTTAACTGCATCTGTGAAAAAACATTTTCAATTTCTTTTTCATGTCCGCAGAGCAGCGCGTTGGAAGTTTTAAAAATACAGCGTATCGCGTCGGCTTTTGACGATACTATTTCTTCAAATTGACCCGAGATCATCGCCGTATCTATCGCTGTAATTGTTTTATTTACAATGTCAGACGAAAACGATTTTAACATTAATAAATCATCGATCTGTTTTGTGCCGTCAAGATCCGCGATTATTGTAAGCAGGCGGAAACACGGATTTAAATTTCTTCTTGCAGCCCAATTTAAAAGACGGCCCCGCGCAATCGCTTTTACACGGCTGTTTTTTTCATTTATTACTTTCGCGGCATGTTCTTCAAAATGACCGCAAAGGAGCCTCGGTTCGCGCGTATTATTTATTATTCCCATTGTATGAAGTATGGAAAACGCTTTGGAAATCATTATGGGATTTTTTTCTTCTTCTTCAAATAAACGCTGAAAAAGTTCCGGCGAATAATAACGGTTAAAAAGCGAGATCGCGTAGATTATTTCCCAAAGATCAATTGAGAGTTTAGGATAATAAATCGTTTTTATATTAACATCGTTTATTACTTTTATATTGTCAAAAATTCTTTTGCATTGATCCATTCTGTCCTGCGATATGGTGTCTTCGCCGGTTCCCAATATTAATATTCTTTGATTATACCGCCTCTTTATTTCCGCCAGGGTATCAAGCAGTAAAATCATCGCGTTACTGTCGGCAAGATGTACATTTTCAAGCAAAAGCACCGGCGTTTTTGATTTTCTTTTTGCGGCGGTCAGGTAATAATCAAAAATCAAAAGCAGGTATTTCCTGACACAGCGGGTTACATATTCGGATACTTCATCTCTTATACGTTCGCGGAATAGAAATTCCCATAAATTATCAATTTCTTCAGTCGGCTGGCCTAGAGTAATAGAACGGATATTCAGCGACCAAACATCAACAAGGGAACCGATTCCGATACTTTCAAAACACACTGCTAAAGGCGGAAAGTCTCCGTTTAATTTTTCATAATACTCGCTCAGACCGGCGCGCATCTGTAAATAGAAAGGACACAGAGCCAGCGTGCTCTTGCCCTCCCCGTGCTCAAATGTTTTAACAACATCTTTTTTTAAATCAACTGTATTCGCAATCGATGGTTTAAAAACTTTCAGCTCTTTTACTCTGTAATAACTGCCGCAGCCGTATTTTCTTTTCTTTGTTCCTTTAAGCCATTCGAACGGTTTGCTGTAAGAAGCGTACGGAACCAGTTTCCTCGCGGTCTTATCATCGACAAAAACACCGCTGATAGTCGAAAGAAAACGGCAAAGGAGATCAGGTGAATCAGGCTGTCTGCTGGAAATAACCAATGAATATCCGAAAAAATCCTGAGACGCTTCGACGCTTGTTTTAAGGTTTTCAACTAAAATATACATATCAAGCCAGAAACCGATTGAATCCTCGTTAAACACCGCGGAAATTACAAAACGGTCTCCTGTTATCTTTCCGCCTGCATCGGTAATTAAGCGGACTAAAGATTCGTCGAGTTGATTGATAATATCCGGGCGCGTCCGGCGTAATTGGGATTTGAATTTTAGAAAAAAGAACAGATAAATCATGATTATTTTATTATCGGCAAAAGGATAGTAAGGTCTGAGACCCCGAAAATACCTCTCTTGCGTCCGCCCCTGTGGAGCGGGATTAAATAGTTGTATATAATGACAGTATGGGAATGAATGAAACACCTTCTGCGAGCCGCCTTCATATCGCGTTTTTCGGACGCAGAAACGCGGGAAAATCGTCTTTGGTAAACGCCGTTACTGGGCAAAATCTGGCTCTTGTAAGCGACGTAAAAGGCACGACTACAGACCCTGTTTATAAGGCGATGGAACTCCTTCCTCTGGGGCCTGTCGTCATCATCGACACCCCCGGCTTTGACGACGAGGGCGAACTGGGCGAACTTAGAGTAAACCGCGCGAAACAGGTTTTAAACAAGACCGATGCCGCAGTCCTTGTTTTGGACGGCGAGTATATTGATTCCCCCCTTCCCGCCGAGGAAGAACTGGTTGCGCTTTTAAAGGAAAAAAATATACCTTTTACAATTGTTATTAATAAATTTGATAAAGTAAGAAATAAACCGCAGAGTTACACAGAGGAAGAAAAAGAGCTAAAAACTATAACTCCGTGTCCTCCGTGGTTAGATAAAGAAATAATTCCGGTAAGCGCGAAGACCGGTTTTAATATTAATTTGTTAAAAGAGAAAATTGCGGTTATTGCGGCTGGTGAGGATCCGAAACACCGGCTTGTCGGTGATTTAATAAAGCCCGGTGATTTTATTATCCTTGTAATTCCCATTGATAAGGCGGCGCCAAAAGGCAGGCTGATACTGCCTCAACAGCAGATGATACGCGACATTTTGGATACAGGCGCGTCCGCGATATGCGTAAGGGAGAGCGAGTTACAGCAAACCTTTGAAGACATCGGTAAAAAACCTGCCCTTGTTATTACAGACAGCCAGGTGTTTGCCCAGGTTGCCGCTATTACACCGAATGAAATTCCGCTTACATCATTCTCTATTTTATTCACGCGTTTTAAAGGTTTTCTGGAAACGGCTGTTTCAGGCGCGTCCGCTCTTGATAATTTAAAAGACGGCGACAGAATTTTAATCGGCGAAGGCTGTACGCATCACAGGCAATGCGATGATATAGGCTCTGTTAAAATTCCGCGTCTTGTAAGAAACCATTCGTCAAAAGAACCTGAATTTGTTTTCTGCTCCGGCGGCGATTTTCCGTCAGAACTTTTACCTTACAAGTTGATCATACACTGCGGTTCCTGTATGCTTAACGAACGCGAGGTTCATCACCGCAGAGAAATTGCCGAAAACCAAAAAATTCCGTTTACAAATTACGGTATAGCGATTGCACATATGCAGGGGATATTAAAACGCAGCGTTGAAATTTTTGCAGGGAGTTGGTGTACAGGAACCACGGATTAGCGCGGATTGGCGCGGATTATTAGGAAGAGGATTAAGAGAGGTAGGGAAATTGTTAGAGTTGGAAAATTTTATTGACCATGATTATATAAATAAATTGCTCAAAGACGCTAAAAATGCAGGCGATGATGTAATTATAAACGCTTTAGATAAAGCGCAAAGAGGCGAATCGCTTTTACATAATGAAGTTGCAGCGCTTTTACTGACTGAAAATTCTTTGCATATTTCAAGGATATTTGAAACAGCCGGAAATATAAAAAAAAGAATTTACGGCAGCAGGATTGTAATGTTCGCTCCTTTATATTTATCTGATTACTGCGTGAACAGGTGCGCCTATTGCAGTTTTAATCACAATCACGAATTTCCCAGAAGCAAACTTACAATGGATGAAGTGCGGGAAGAAGTAAAGATACTCGAAATGATGGGGCATAAACGGCTTGCCATTGAAGCGGGAGAACATGACGGCGAATGTCCCATCGATTACATTCTTGAATGTATTAAAACGATTTATGAAATGAAATTCGAAAACGGCGAAATACGGCGCGTCAATGTAAATATCGCGGCAACTACAACCGAAAATTACCGCAAGCTGAAGGATGCAAGAATCGGCACGTATATTCTTTTTCAGGAAACTTATAACGAAGCGGCATATAACAGCGCGCATCTTTCAGGACCCAAAAAAGATTATTTATGGCACTTGAACGCCTTTGATCGCGCGCAGGACGCCGGTATTGACGATGTCGGAGGAGGCGTTCTTTTCGGGCTTGCCGACCCTTACTATGACGTATTGGGACTCCTTATACATAACGAGCATCTGGAAAAGAAATACAATACCGGATTTCACACAATTTCCGTCCCCCGCCTCCGCCCCGCCGCCGGTATGAATATCAACGATTTTCCAAATCTTGTTGACGATGATACATTCGCAAAAATCGTCGCGTGCCTTCGGATCGCTGTTCCTTTTACCGGAATGATTCTTTCAACAAGAGAAGCTCATGAAATGCGAAAAAAACTCTTACAGTTGGGCATTTCGCAGATCAGCGCCGGCTCCACCACAGAAGTCGGAGGATATTTTAAAAAGAAAAGAAACGAAAAAACAACGCCTCAATTCCTTGTTAACGACGATCGCAGCGCGATATCGATTATTTCCGAATTAATCGACGACGGTTTCATTCCTAGTTTCTGCACTGCCTGTTACCGCGGCGGCAGAACAGGCGACCGTTTTATGTCGCTTGCAAAATCAGGCAAAATTGGAAATGTCTGTACACCTAACGCGCTAATGACGCTTTGCGAATATGCCATGGATTACGGCGATGACACATTCAAGGAAAAAGCGATGTCAATAATCAAAAAAGAAATTCCGCAAATTGCCGACGGTCAAATTAAAAAGAAAACTGAAGAAAACATAGAAATGATTCGTACAGGCAAAGGCCGGGATTTTTATGTATGAGCTACAGGCAAAGCGCTTGTTTCAAATACCAAATCATATGTATAATAACTTTAGCTTACTTAATGGAGTTTATGATGAAAAAGTGTAAAATCTTTTTATTGATTTCTATTTTAATTTTGACGTTTGCCGTTTTCCCCTCCTGCAAGGGCGAAGACGACGACGGTTTACGTTATGGTTTTACCACAGAACCGTCGACACTTGATCCTTTAAATCCTTCGAATACCGCGGACGGCAGAAGCATTCTTTTTAATGTTTTTGAAGGGCTTGTAAAACCCCATACAGACGGAACAATGCTTCCATGTATCGCCGAATCATGGGTAATCGAACAGGAAGGGCTTGCTTACATTTTTACCCTCAGGAGCGCAGTGCGTTTCCACGACGGCTCTGTCGTAACTCCTGCCGATGTTAAGTTCAGCCTTGAAACGGCGGCAAACGCCGAATTTGACAGTCTTGCAAATATTTCCGAGGTTATAATTCAAGGAGATAACACAATAAAAATCATTCTTAAATCAAGAGACCCTGATTTTCTTCCGTACCTTACAATTGGAATTGTAAAAGCGGACAATAAAGACCGCGAGAAAAATGTTATCGGCACAGGTCCGTTTGTTATGGGACAATATACGCCTCAAAGGAGATTAGTTCTTACAAAATTTGCCGATTACTGGCAGAGCAATTTACCTCATCTTGAAAAAATAACCATCGTGTTTTTCGCGAACTATGATACGTTAATGGTTGCTCTTCGAGGCGGAAGCATAGACGGAGCTTTTCTGACAGGTTCCATGGCGGCGCAGCTCGATCACAGGAAATATAATATTTACAGTAATAATTCCGCCGCGGTTCAGTTAATGGCGTTAAATAACGCTTCCGCGCCTTTCAACAGTATGGAAGCGCGCCTTGCGGTTAACTACGGCATCGACATTCACGAGATAATCGAAGCCGCGTTTTTCGGCGCGGGAGAGCCTTCAGGAAGCCCCATAATTCCGGGTCTGTCTCTGTATTATGAAAATTCATTATCCTATGAATATAATCCCGAGACTGCCCGAACTCTGTTAAAAGAAGCCGGTTACAGCGATACAAATAAACTCTCCTTTGAAATAACAGTGCCGTCAAATTATTCTATGCATGTCGATACAGCGCAGGTGATCGTAGAACAGTTAGAAAGAATAGGAGTTGATGTAAAAATTAAACTTGTTGACTGGTCTACATGGCTTTCCGATGTTTATTTTGGAAGGCAATATCAGGCGACGATTATTTCTTTGGACAGTTCCAGTGCTTCTCCGCGCGGTTTTCTTAAACGCTACCGTTCAAATGACGGATCAAACTTTATAAATTTTAAGAATAACGAATTTGATGATATATTCAATTCCACCCTTTCAGAAATTGACTCTGCAAAACGGATCGCGCTTTACAAAGACGCACAGCGAATTATTGCAGATAACGCGGCAAGTGTTTACATACAAGATATTTTATACTTTATAACCTTCCGAAACGGCACATATGACGGAGCTATAGATTATCCGCTTTACGTTATAGATTTTGCGGCGATATACAGGATAAAGAGTAATTGAGTTTTATTTTTAGAAGAATTGTTATCGCTCTAATTACTCTGTTCCTTGTATCTATTTTATGTTTTTTAATTTTCAGCGTAATAAGGGGAGACCCCGCTACATTCCTCTCTGATATTAACGCCTCAAGAGAACAGGTAGAAGCGTTACGCGAAGAGATGGGATTAAACCGTAATGTAATAATACGTTATTTTGACTGGCTTTTTAATTTTGTTTCAGGCAATCCGGGAAATTCTTATTTTTTCCGGGGAGAGGCGATTTCATCGTTAATTTTCGCGAGGCTTCCCGTTACAATTTTCCTGGCTCTTCTCTCTGTTATTTTTATTTTAATTATATCTTTTTCTGTCTCTCTTTTAACAGTTAGAAGAGAAGGAAACATTGCAGATAACATTATAAATGTTTTTACCGCGGCTGGTATCAGCGCCCCTGGGTTTTTTCTTGGATTGCTGTTCATTTTTATATTTGGTTTTGGTTTTAAATTATTCACTCCGGGAAATTTCATCGATTACAATGAAAATTTTTCCGGTTTTATTAAATGTTTATTTTTTCCGGCGCTTGCGATCGCTATTCCAAACTCCGCCATATTAATAAAATTTTTAAGAAGTTCCATCTTCGCGGAGCTTCAAAGCGACTATGTAAGAACCGCAAAAAGCAAAGGAGCGTCATGGTTTTACATCCTTCGCTGTCATGTATTAAAGAATTCCATCTTACCTGCGATAACCATGCTGGGCATGATAATCGCCGAAGTATTCTCGGGAAGCATAATTATCGAACAGGTTTTTACAATTCCCGGAATAGGAAGGCTTTTAATCACAGCAATCAGTTCCAGGGACTATCCTCTTATTCAGGCTATAATGGTTTATATTGCGTTTTTAGTTGTTTTTGCCAATACAATAGCGGATATTATCAACATGATTATCGATCCAAGAATTAATCAAACGGGGAAAATAAAATGAAGTTGAACCGTCAATTGATAACAGGATCGGCAATCTCGCTTTTTATTGTTGTAATGTCCCTTGTAAGTTTTATATGGGTTCCTTATGATTACAACGAAATTAATACTTCATTACGGCTTCTGCCGCCCGGAGCGAAACATCTTTTGGGTACCGATTATTTGGGCAGAGATATTTTCTCGCGTATCATGGCGGGTGGCAGAAACTCGATTCTTCTCGCTGTATGCACAGTAGCCGGAGCCGCAATCGCGGGTTCTATACTCGGCCTTCTTGCAGGATACAAAGGCGGCATAACAGGGGAAATTATAATGAGGATTATCGATACTTTAAGCTCTTTTCCGGGTATTGTCCTTGCCCTCCTTCTTGTTTCGGTAATGGACAACAGCCAATACAGCATTTTTATCGCCCTTTTAATTTTATTTACCCCCAGTTACACACGCATTATGCGCACAGGCGCCTTGCAGTATAAAAACGTTTCATTTATTCAGGCTGAAAAAGCGCTAGGCGCAAATTTCATTCGCATTACTTTTATTCATATGCTGCCGAACCTTTCACCGTCTCTTTTATCCGCCTCTGTAATCGGTCTTTCAAACGCGATCCTTGCAGAATCCGCAATGAGTTATCTCGGGATGGGAATCCAGCCGCCTCAGCCGTCATGGGGACGGATGCTGTTTGAATCGCAATCATGGTTTTTTAACGCGCCGTGGTTTTCGTTGGCGCCGGGAATTTTTATCATGTTGACGGTTATCGCCTTTCACCTGCTTGGCGAAGGACTTCGTATTTATTTCGGAGGCAGGCATGGCTCGATTGCTTGAGATAAAAAACCTGACCGCCTGCATAAATAAAAACGGTAGAACGCTTAAAATACTGGATAATATCAATTTAAGTATCGATGAAGGTGAAATTCTCGGTCTTGCCGGAGAATCAGGCTGCGGAAAAAGCATGACCGCCCTGTGCATTGCAGGTCTTCTTCCCGATGATGTAAAAATAACGGAAGGCCATGTTATATATAAAAAACACGATCTTGTTAATATAAACGAAAAGGAATTTCGAGCCGTTAGGGAAGAAATCGGATTAATTTTTCAAGACTCAAGGCAGGCACTCAATCCGCTTATTAAAGCTGGCAGACAGATAACAGAAGTACTGGAACTCGGAAGGAATAAGAGAAAAGAAAACAGAGAACAGAAGCAGGATAAAAGAAAACAAAGAGAAAATGATAAAATTATGGTATTAGAGCTTTTAACCGCGCTTGGGTTTAATGATCCTGAACAGATATTTAACGCCTATCCTCACCAGCTTTCAGGGGGTATGTGCCAGAGGATTATGACGGCTATTGCTGTTATCAATAACCCGAAACTTTTATTGGGCGATGAGCCGTCGAGTTCTCTTGACGAAGAAAGCCAGGAAAAATGTCTTGCAATAATTAAGGAAATTAATAATAAATATAAAACATCTCTTTTAATAATATCTCATGATCTTTCTATTATAAAAGAATTTTGCAGCCGTTTTATCATTATGTACGCCGGCAGAATTGTTGAAGAAGGCTGCTCTTCCTCGCTTTACTCTCCTCTTCATCCGTACACCTGCACGCTTGTAAACGCAAGACCGAGCAGGGAAAAACGCGGTAAAAAACTTGAAAGCATACGCGGAAAAGTGCCTTCAGTTTACGACCAATTAACAGGCTGTCCTTTCGCGCCTCGCTGCTTAAAAGCAAAAGATATTTGCAGAGAAATATTTCCGCCTTTAAACGCTATCGGAAACGGAAAAGTATACTGCTATTATCCGAATGATTCAGAGAGGTGTATTTAATGACAGAAACATCTCCTTTGCTTTCTATCAAAAATGTCTCTAATGTTTATACGAATAATAAGCTGTTCGCAAACAAACACTTTTCAAACATGCTTGGCTCTTTTCAAAAAAAAGAGAAAAAACAGGTTTTGGATAAAATTAATCTGGAAATGCGCCGCGGTGAAATCCTTGGTTTAACAGGCAAATCCGGCTGCGGCAAAACCACGTTAGCGCGGTGTATATTAAAACTCATTGATTATGAAGGTGAAATTATTATAAACCCAACTCCCGAAAATTCCGCGCAAACTATAAATCAACAATACAGTAAAAACGCAAAATCGCAGGTTCAAATAATATTTCAAGACCCCGGCTCTTCATTAAATCCTGTAAAGAGGATCGGCTGGCTTGTAGAGGAGCCTCTTGTCATTCATAAAATAGGTACTCCGCAGGAACGAAGAAAAAAGGTTGATAAAATGCTGCTCAGAGTAGGATTGGATTCATCTTACAAATCAAGAAGGGTTCACGAACTTTCGGGAGGCCAAAAACAACGCGTCTGCATAGCCCGCGCTCTCATTCTGGAACCACAGCTTTTAATCGCGGATGAGGCAATAAGTTCTCTTGACGTTTCGGCAGGCGTTCAAGCGCTTAACCTTTTTAAAAAACTTAATAAAAGCGCAGGTCTCAGCATACTTTTCATTTCACATAACAAAGACGCGGTTGAATACCTTTGCGACAGAATCGCTGTGATGGAAAAAGGACAGATTAAAATTTTAAGTACTTGTTAAACAAACTTTCATTGTTAGTTTTAAAATCTTTACTTATAATTTTTTCTTCTATTCCATAATCAATAATATACATGTAGGAGCACCCTGCTTCGATTTTATTAGAAAAGTGGTAAAGATTCCACAAATACGCTTGAACAGAAGGGGATGCGCAGGTTCTGTCAATTTCATATCTTATTACGCTGAATTCATTTTCTTTTAAATTTTTAATAAAATGCAGATAACATATAAAATCAAAGTATGAAAGCAATTTGTCTATTTGATATCCTAAATCGGAATATGTTTTATGATAATCTTCTGTATACCAATTAGGATTGCTGTCGATTAAATGCATCGTCCTTGCCATATTTTCGTCAAACCAGAGTTTGTTAATAATCTCGTCCAGAAACTCTGTTCTTCTTACTTTTATAGAAGAATTCCATTGAAACAGCGCGAAAATACTTCCTATTGCCATTACTACAATCAGCACCAAAGATAAATAATTAT
>WQSF01000013.1 GCA_009788065.1 Treponema sp. | reverse complement strand
TGGTTATCATGGTATAGCCGTTTGGGTTAATGGTATATTAGGTGTTACTGTAAACGTCGAAAAATTACCGTAATGTCGTGTGCCGGTTATCAATACCCATCTGACATGGAGCGGTTGACATCGCGCTGATAGAGTTCCTGATAAACAAAACTGCGGTTTTTAAGTTTTTCTTTTACCGCTTTGGTGAACGGCATATGGCGCCAGAAAGTGCCGCGGACATCTTTGTCTAGTTTTTGGATGCCTTCGGCTTCTTTAGTCATCCATAAAATATAATCGCGGATAAAATATTCTTTAATATCGCCTTTTTGCCTTGTGGACTGGAACCACTGGTAGTAATGACCTGTTAATCCTTCTTCCATCCAGTAAAACGAAGCTTTTTCTTTTGCGACCTGCCAGCGAAGATCCGCTACGGCGGTAAGAACCGCAAGGTACAGATTTCTCGGATACATCGGGACTATAATTCTTCCGCGGCTTGTCGCGCGGTTGTAGCGATCAAACGGCTCCCAGCAAAAACCCATGTCGCCGTATGTAGGAATTAAAAGAACATATGGAACAATGCGGTTTAATCTGTTTTTATAAATGCGGCAATACGCTTCAGAGTCGATACTTTCGATTTTTGCAAGCATGGTAACGATATTTTCGCGGGTAGCCACTTCGTTTGGAACACTGTGAAAATATTCGGAGGTGAGTACGGGAAAGTGATTTCCCTGCCGTCCGACAGTCATTTTCGCCATCTGGCGGATAGTTCCCCATTCTGTATCGATCGCTCCCGTGTCTACAGCGACGGCGCCGCCTTCGGCTTCGAGCTTATCTTTTAAATGTTCGACATCGGCTTGCGCGTTAATAAAATCCCTTATGCTTATTTCTAGTTCGTGATCGTTTTTCATCATCATTTTAAACAGATTTTGAATTTCCGATATCGAGGCTTTTTGCCCTTCGTTCAAGCAATCGCTCACTTCGGGATATTCATTTAAAGGAGTCCGTTCAAAAACTGCCGACATTCTGTCACGTAATATTTTTTCGATTTCTTCACGTTCTTTTTCTCTTGTTTTAAGCAAGACTCTGGAACCGTCGAATTTACCCTGCGCTTTTTCCAGCAGCGCCTGCACTTTTGTCTGGGCGTTTCCTTTTGATACCCGCACTTCGTCGGTACTGGAAGGGCGAATTTTACTAACACCGATGCCGTTGAGCCATTCGTCAAGATAATAAATCGGCTGATCAAGCGTGTTATCGTCTATTATTTTACTAAAAAATTCTCTGACTTCGGGATTAAGAAAACTCGGATGCAAAAGCCCGAAACGCAGAAGGTATTTTTTACACGGCTGCAGTCTTCCTGTGGCTTTTCGCGCAATGCTAAAAAGAAATTCCCAAAAAGGAGAAATAAACTGCATTCGGAATACGCTTCGATCTTTTGGATCTTTCGATGTTAAATATTTCTGTAAAATTGTATGAACTCTTTGCGCGATTTCGCCTTCGTTGGAAAGAGCGGATTTATAATAATTCGGATCGTTAAAAAAAGCGTGTCCCTTATCTTCAAGACGTTTTGTTACCTGCGGGAACTCGGATGCTGACATGTCAACATCTCCGCCTGAAGAACTTGAGATGTCCGCAAAGTCGTCTTTATTTTTCTCACCGAAAATATCGCTGAAATCGGGAAGCGGGCTGTTGTCAGAGCCTGCGGTTCCCAGCAACGCGGCAAGTTCGGGGTCCATGTCCCCATTATAAGCATTTGCAGCCATGTTTTATATTATTCTTTTTACCGCATGCTGTCAAATGGTTATTAATGAGTCAAGGTCAATCTCGCCGGCTGTGCATGGAACGGTGATACCCCAATTCTCCATTACTTCCGGGTGGAGTTCGCCAAAAACGCCGATCTGTTTTCCGTTGTAAATTATCGCCGCCGCGCGTCCTGGAATGAATCTGGAATCAGAGGATTCTTCGACATCGTACTCGCGTGAAATGTAGTAAAAAAACGTTTGCAGTTCAGCGGCGGCAGTGTTGAAATTTGCGTCGTTTCCGGCATGAAGGAAACCTGCGAACTGACGTGTCTTACTGCGGTAATTTTCTGAATCATCCAGCCACGCGATTTTTCCTACTTCGAAAATTTTGTGCGGATAGACAGATCTTGCGGAGATTGATTCGCTTGCCATGAGCGAAGCCAGAATGGAGTCGCGCACATATTCATAATTCTCGGTCATCGGATTAAAGATATGAATGATCTTTGTTCCGTCTCCTCTCATATTTTCGACAAGGTCTTTTCGCGAGCCCAGGTAATTGTAAATCATCTCCTGATAACCCATGCCGACAAGAAGTTCTTTAACCTGCCTGTTGAAAAGGGTAATCGGCAGAAGCCTTCCAACCGTTGAATCCGCAGGCCGCAGAGGTTTAAACGATCCAAGTGATCTGCCTATCATCACATCTTCGGCGACATCCGCGGCGTGGAGAAAATCGTTGCGGTATTCGGGAGGATACGCGCGCACGCCTTCTGTTTCTTCTTTCTGTCCGCGTTCGGCGGCTTTTACTTTTTCGGCTTTAACGCCCATGCGCGAGAGAGCGGCGACACATTCATCGGCATTTAACTTATCGCCTAAAAATTTTTCGACTCTTGAAAGCGAACAAAAAACCGGTTCTTGAAAATAATAAGGGGTGACAATTTTTCTCCCAAAAGGCGTATCAAAATCATATTCTATTTCTACAGGCTCGATGTTAAAGCCGTTATCTGCAAGATCACAGGCGACTATCGAGGCGGCAAGAGTGATTAACGGTAAATCGGTTCCGGTAATCTCGATAAAAACTTCGCTGTCGCCGACCTGCACCGCGCCCAAATCGTTTGAATTAATAATCGGCGGATATGAGAGAATATTCCCCTCTGAATCCGTCAACAGCGGATGAATTTTTTCGTGTTCCTGAATGAACGCAAATTCTTTGCCTTTGGGATGTTGTTTTAAAATTTCCCTCAGAGTAAGTTTTCCCTCCCACTGGAGAGGTACAAACGAAACAGCGTCCGGATCGGCGCCTTTATAGATAATCGGCCATTTAATCAGCGGTTTTTTCTGGCTGTCAAAAATACGGTAAACGCCCATCGACATGCTTCGCCGCTTACGCCCAAAGTTCCACGCCAATTTTTCCTGAGTTTGGATTATATCGCGCAGCATCGGATCTGTTATGCTCTTGCCGGTTGCGATAAAACCTGTAAGGTAAGGTCTTACCTGTTTTACGCTTGACTCAACCTTAACTTTGCGCTCAGTTTTTTTTATATCACCCGGCCTGGAAAAAAACGGATACTCGGGTCTTTTGCTGTCGTTATAAATCTTTAATTGACGGGCGCAGCCGGCAGTCCCCCAAAGGTCGGGGCGGTTTGTATCGTTCAACTCGATTTTAAGAGTTCTTTCTGTTTCTGGAAGATTCTTGTCGCTGTCTTCATCAAGTTCAGCTTTTGCGCAGACGAGAGCTTCCTCAAATTCATCTTTTGTTTTCCACCGGCTTTTCCCGTTTGGACAGCCAGCGAGAGTGTAAAAAACTTGTTCATTTACTTCGATTTTCGGCATGGAGTTAGTTTAGCATTTTTTCAAAAGGGTGTCACTAATCACAGCTTTTACGTTGTAATTTTGATGTTTTGGAATTTTTTAAGAGGTGACTGACACCGTAAATTGGGACTTGCCAAAACAGTGATCTGTTGTAATAATGAAGAGTAAATAAATTATTATTCTTTTCCACAGGAGGAAAAATCATGAGAAAGATTCTAGCTGTTCTCTTAGTCATGGCTCTGGCTGCTTCAATGGTGATGGTGGTCGGCTGTAAAGCAAAAGGCGGTCAATTAATCGGTATCGCTATGCCGGAAACCCACGTTCAGAGATGGGTAAAAGACGGCTTCGCGCTTCAAACTGAAGCTGAAGATCGCGGATATCGCGCGGAAGTTCAGTACGGTGACGCGAACCAGCCCACACAGAACCAGCAAATTCAAAGCTTCCTGACACAGGGAGCAAAAGCTCTTATCGTCGGTTGTATCAATGACGGTGTTTCTTCGGTAATCGCCGAAGCCGCGCGTGACAAAGTAGTGGTCGTCGCTTACGACCGCATAATCCCCAATTCGGCTGATTATGACTACTACATCACATTCAACAACTTTAAAGTCGGCGTTCTTCAAGCGCAGAGTATCGTAAAAGGTCTTAACCTTGACGCGGCAAGCGCCAGTGCGCCGAAACTCATCACCCTGTTTGCCGGTTCCCCGACAGACGGAAACGCTTTCTTCTTCTTTGACGGCGCGATGAGCGTCCTCAATCCCTACATTAAGAGCGGCGTACTTAGAGTTATCGGTCCCTATCCTGAAACATCAGCCGACACAAATAACTTCCAGAGGATTGCAACCGAAAACTGGCAGGCTCCTATCGCCAAGACTCGTATGGAAAACCTCTTAAGCAACGACGCGCGCAGCGTTACACTGGACGCGATTTTAGCTCCGAACGACACACTTGCCCGCGCTATTCTCGAAGCCTGTAAAGCCGATGCCAAATATCGCGGCAAGCTTCCTGTAATTTCAGGTCAGGACGCGGAATACGATTCAGCGGCGTCAATTAAAAACGGCGAGCAGTACAGCACCGTATTTAAAGACACAGCCAAATTGGCTGAAGCTGCGGTTATCCTTGTTGATCAGGTTCTCAAAGGTCAAGCCATCAGCATTCCCGGCGCGGAACTTGCTACAGGCGATCTCGCCGAAATCGGCAACACCGGCAAAAAGTATGTAAAAGCATATCTGTTAGATCCTATTCTTGTAACAAAAGACAACCTCAACGTAATGGTTGACGCCGGCTTCTATGACGACAGGCTCGACAGAGGAATCCTGTTGCTTAACTAGTTTAAGTTAAAGATGCTCGGCTGCTTTGCAGCCGGGTATTTTTTTTGCTTAAAACTCAAGATACTCTACTCAGAGGGATTTCATGAGCGAATATATCCTTGAAATTGAAAATCTAACAAAAGAATTCCCCGGAGTCAGGGCGCTTGAAAACGTCAATTTAAAAGTTAAAAAAGGCGAGATTCATTCTTTATGCGGTGAAAACGGCGCGGGCAAGTCCACGCTGATGAGCTGTATTTCGGGCGTTTATCCAAGAAACAGTTACGACGGAAAAGTATTTTATAAAGGACGCGAAACAAATTACAACAGCGTTAAAGACAGCGAAAACGAAGGGCTTGCGATCATTCATCAGGAACTGGCGCTTAGTCCGTACCTGTCAATTTATGAAAATATTTTTTTGGGTCATATGGAAACCAATTTCGGTATTATCAACTGGAACAGGTATATAAAAGAATCCAAAAATTTTTTAAAAACGGTTGGGCTTAACGAACCGCCCGAAACAATCGTAAGCAAACTCGGCGTGGGAAAACAGCAGTTAGTCGAAATCGCCCGCGCTCTTTCAAAAAAAACAGAACTGCTCATTCTTGATGAACCGACTTCGTCATTAAACGATGATGAAAGCGAAAAATTACTCAATCTTATTTTAGAATTTAAACGCCAGGGTATTACCTCGGTGATAATCTCCCATAAATTAAATGAAGTTTTAAAAGTCGCGGATACTGTTACCATTCTGCGCGACGGCAAATCCATCAGCGCTTACGATGTTAAAGCTGCCAATTTAACAGAAGAAATGATCATCAAAGATATGGTAGGTCGTGATTTAACGCATCGTTTCCCGGAGCGAAAATCTTCCCCCGGTGAAACGATAATGGAAGTGAATAACTGGACTGTCTATCATCCTGATTACCACACAATCAAAGTGGTTGATAACGTTTCTTTTAAACTGCGTAAAGGCGAAATACTCGCTTTCTGCGGTCCGATGGGCGCTGGGCGCACTGAATTAATGATGAGTCTCTTTGGCGGCTCCTACGGTTACCGCAGCGAAGGTGAATTAAAAATTAACGGAAAACATTGCAAGTTAAAAAGCCCGAGAGCGGCGATAAATTCAGGGCTTGGTTATATTTCTGAAGATCGAAAAAGTTTGGGACTGGTTCTTATTCAGGATGTGAAAACGAATATTACCCATTCCAGTTTAAATAAAATATCCCGGTTTGGAATTATTAACAGCCGGAGTGAAATAAAAAAAGCTGAACAATACCGAAAAGAGCTTAATATAAGAACTCCTTCGATTAATCAATATGTGCGAAACCTTTCAGGCGGCAACCAGCAGAAAGTTGTTGTCAGTAAAACATTGATGGCTGATCCTGATATTTTTATTGTAGACGAGCCGACGCGGGGTATTGATGTCGGCGCCAAAACGGAAATTTACGGGATCATGAACGACATAATTGCCGCCGGGAAAAGCGTTATTATGGTCAGCTCGGAACTTCCCGAAGCGCTCGGTATGGCGGATAGAATTTATGTAATGAACGAAGGAAAAATTAAAGGCGAACTTTCCAAAGAGGATGCGACTCAGGAAAAAATAATGCATTTAGCATTGGTAGGATAATTTTAATAGATTTAGGAGTTGGACATGGATAAAAAAACAATTCATACTTCTGATTTTAAAACACTTGTAAAAAACAATATCAGGAATTATTCCATGTTTATCATGCTGGCATTGATCATGATCATCTTTGCTCCGCTGACAAACGGAAATAACTGGAGCCCGCGTAATTTTACCAATATCTTTTTCCAATATAGTTATGTTTTAATACTCGCTGTCGGCATGGTAATGGTTATCATTGTGCAGGGCATCGATCTTTCTGTCGGTTCAGTCTGCGCTTTTATCGGAGCGCTTTCTGCGATGGTCTACAATTCAGGTGTCGGCATGACCGCCACATTGATAGCGGCGTTGATAATGGGCGCCATTGTCGGCGCGTATCAGGGTGCATGGGTGGCTTACGGGAAAATGCCGTCGTTTATCGTTACGCTTTCGGGAATGCTTCTTTTCCGAGGTCTTACATACATCGTAACAAAAGTAAATCCGGTTAGTTTAAAAGATACAGGTTATTCTCTTCTTGCCACAGGAACTCTGGATGAAGTGTTAAATCTAAAAAAGATCGGGCATTATTATCCCGCGGCGATTATAGTTGCCATATTATTACTTTTACTTTTTATTTTTTCCGAATTGTTTACGCGAAGAAAAAAAATAGCCAATGAATTTGAAGTAGCGCCTTTTGTTTTGTTTATTACAAAACTTGTTTTAATAAGCCTTTTAATTCTCGGACTTGCGGATCGCTTCGCGCGTTATCGCGGTCTTCCGATTGTCGCCCTGGTTCTTGGCATAACGGTTTTTATTTTTCACTTTATAATGAACAACACCGTTCTTGGCAGATATATTTACGCGGTCGGCGGAAACCCGCGCTCCGCGAAACTTTCAGGTATTAATTCGGAATTAATAATTTTTATCGTTTTTTGTTTTATGGGTACGCTCACAGGACTTGCCGCTGTTGTCTCCACAGGTTACATGAACAGCGCCCTTCCGCAAGCCGGAAATCTTTTTGAACTTGACGCAATCGGCGCGTGTTACATCGGCGGCGTTTCCGCCGGCGGCGGCATCGGTTCGGTAGTCGGCGTAATTGTCGGCGGTCTTGTTATGGGTTCGATTAATAACGGAATGTCGCTTATGAACTTGGGTACACATTATCAATATGTTGTTAAAGCGATGATTCTCCTTTTAGCTGTATTCTATGATGTGTATACACGCCGGAAAGCCGGATTAGGCTGATCTTTAAACGGGCAGTCTTCGGACTGCCTTTTTTTTAATAATCTGCATTTGTAAGCTGTTTACGTTCGCAGACTCACCCTTTCGATCATTTCCTTGAAACTTACGCTTTCTTTTTGCACTAATTTAATAAATGAATTTTCTTCCGGTTTTCCAAGCACTAATTCCATTTCCGCGTCGTTTCTGAATGTAGCTTTTTTATATTGGTTGTGGTAATCCTTTGCTCTGCTTTCATAAATTTGACTTTCTATCCAACTGCGGATTTCAATTACGGCGGCAAGTTCTTTTTTAAAGGAAGCCGCATCAAGTGATTTATTTGCTCCGTAAATATACGCGAAGGAAGCCCATGCATGACAGGTTTTATCAAGCGTGTACGCTTCATCCCATGAATCGTATACGCTGTGGATTTCATCCCAGTTTTTATATTTTCCTTCACCGATATTTTTTCGAAGTTCATCCACGCGGAATGCCGGAACAATCTGTCCTCCCGCGTTGACCCAATCTTTAATACGTTCTTTCGGCGATGACGCATCCAGCAGTTCGCATAAACCGCTGTAATCAAGTCCGGGGCGGGAATCAAAAAAAGACGCTACCGTTTTAACGGCATAGTATCGCAGCATTTGTCTGTAGGCTGTAATACCTTCGAACGGCTTAATTATTACCTGTCCTCGTTTTGAATTTTCAAAGTGGCGGCAGTTTATTTTTCGTATAACGTTTTTGTCGGGGTTTGTAATATCCGCCGGAGACAGTCCGGCTTCGCAAAGCCAGCCCTCAAGAATATCTAAAGCGGAAATAATTTCTTCAGCGGTATCCGGCGCAAGATAGTCCGATTCGATTCGCTGGATTTTTATTTTTCTTTTGTCGCGGTTTTTTGTTTTCCATGAATTGCGTTCAAGAGCGTAAAGATTGTGCATCCAGAAATAAGCGGGCATAACTTCCAGTCTGTTTTTGTGAACATTGTTGTTTACAAGCGAAAACGGCAGCGGAATATTTAACTCCGAAGGATATTCGCCTTTTGCAATGATTACAAACGAAGCGAAAATACTTGAGTGCTTAAGGCTTACAGCCAGCCCGGGCCAAAAACCGCGCTTTGCCCTGATCTCCCCGTCATTCGCGCGGCTGTTGTGATTGCTGCCGATGGTAGCCGCTGCCGCCATGTTTGACATCCCTTGAATCAGACTCGCGATTAAAAATGAATTGTTGTGGTGTTGTTCATGAACAGGAAAAATTAAATTGTTGAGTATCTCACAACATGACACAGTGGAATTATCACCTAGCGCAGAATGAATCAGCCGCGCCCCGTACTTTAAATTGCTGTTCCTTCCCATTACAAAACGCACAGCCTTGCAGCCGTAAAAAGCGTTGCATGCGTATCCTACGATTCCGTTCACCATTTCAACGCCCTCGCCTATCTGCGTCGGCTCTTCGGCGGAAGACAGTATCGATATATTTTTAAGTTTATTCGCGCCTTTAATGTAGGCGCATTCTCCCACCATCGTATCTTTAATAATAGAACAGCTTTTAATAACCGCTCCGTTGCCGATAATTCCATAACTGCCGCGCGCGCCGCCATATTGGCTTTGCGTAATTTCGGTAAGTTTTTCGATCAGCGCGGTGTCATCACGGTAATTTGCCCACAAGTACGCATCAGCGGAAATCATGCTTTCAAAAGGCAGGATGGAACGTCCGCCAGCTTCGTTCTGTACATCGATCCAGACGCGGACAGCTTCGTCTTCGCCGTCTTTGATTACACCGTTGCCGAATTTCGCATGATTTGTTGTTTGCAATTCATTGACTTCGGAAAGAATACAGTTATTGCCGATTATGTAATGGGAAATGTACGCGCAATTTTGAATTGCCGTGTCATCGCCGATGTCGCAGGAAATAATAATGCTGTTTCTAATACCGGCAGGCACGTGAAAATCATTATGACGCAGTAAAACTTTTTGCAAGGAACCGACTCGCACAAAACCGTAAAAACCGGAATCGCGGATTAAAGACGGTTCAAACGGATCACTTACAAGAAAATTATCCCAATTTGAACAGTAATTTCTGTTATTTTCTAAAATGTTAATTTCTTCGGGCTTAAGCTTGCGCCAATCCCCGGATTTTTTATAGAACTTTTCCTGCTGCTGAGTATTGCGCAGCCAATATTCATCCGCTCCCGACGGAAGGTACTCGGCAGGTATAAAATCATAACCGTGTCGTTCAAGCGGCAGAATGTTCTTTGTTTTCATGGAGGTATTATACAGTAGAAAGAAAGAAATGTCCGCAATTAACTTATTATGATTGGTTCGATTAATGACGCTGTTCAGGAAGAAACTTCACCAGCGAAGTTGACGCGCTTCCTGGACAGCTTTTGTTTTTTTATATTTTTCTTCCCTTTGCGGATCTGATTACTTTATCATTTACATTTTCTTTTATACCCAGGAACGGACGGGCGCTTGCCTGACCAACCGGAATGCCGTAGGCTCCTCGGATAATATTGTAAGAACGTACTGTATAAAATAAATTACCGTATCGTACAACCGGAACATCGGAATCGCCTTCATACAGCAAATCAAATGTTGTGTAATATCCCAATTCATTTGAACTTTGGATAAACGATAACACCAGGTTTTCATCAGTTTCGAATGCTACTGTAAGGATGATTCTTCCGTCATTTGATGTTTCTTGTTTTACAACAACACAAGGAGTTTCGTAAGGAATTATAATTTTTTCTCTTGTGTATTTAGGCACCCCGTTCTTGACTGCCGCTGTAGCGTCAGATTGATTATTTTTGCTCCGCATCAGTATAAGCTCAAACGTCGCTCCGGAGTAATACTGAAACATTTTCAGTTGAGATACCCCTAAAGCGTCGATTGCTTCGCCCGCTGGTACGGGAGGTGTAGAAAAACACCCTGCCAGTCCGAAACTGGCTGCCGCCAATGCTACAATTAGCATTCCTGTAAAAAACGATTTTTTCATTTTACCCTCCTAATGGTAAATAAATACTAGATTTGAATGTTACTATTTAATATTATTATTTGTCAATAGTAACTATATTAAAACCGCCTTTTAATTTCTATACAAATTTTCTAAAAAATCTATTATGCTTATATTAATGAAGAAATCTGCTTCTGTAAAAAATACTACAATTAACCAGCGGGTAAGAATTCTCAGAAAAAGTATAAATTTAACTCAGAAAGAATTTGCGCAAAGGATATATGTCTCAACTTCTTTCCAGACATTGACAGAGCTCGGTAAAAAAAGAGTTCTTGACCGGCACATCAAGCTCATTGTCACCGCATTTGGGGTGAATGAATCATGGCTGCGTACCGGAGAAGGAGAAATGTTTGAAAAAGATGTCACCCCGGACTATAAAATTACCGATACCGTTAAAATATTTAAACAATTAGCTCCGTTTTTTCAGGATCTCATCATTGATCTGATGCAAAAACTGCTTGAATACGAGAAAAAAGAGGGAAATAGAGAGGGAAAAAGGAAAAATTGATTTTGATCAATTCGGAGTGTGAAACAGCGGTTATTTCTTTTATTTAATAAAACACATATAATTAGCAAATATGACCGTAACCATCACCCCGCGCAAATTCACCGGTACTGTTAGAATCCCCGCTTCAAAGTCGCACACCATCAGGCAGCTTTTGATCGCTTCTCTCGCGGATGGTGAATCAATTATAAAAAACCCTCTCGATTCGCTGGACACCCGCTCCTGCATTGAAGCTTGTAAAGTTTTCGGCGCTCAAATAACTGAAGTCTATGACGATGATAAAAAACTTGTCTCTCTTAAAATAATTGGAAATAATAATTTTAAAAAAATTTCGTGTCCTCTGTGTCCTCCGTGTTCTCCATGTACCTCTGCGCCTCCGCGAGAACCTCTTTTGATCGATGTCGGCAATTCAGGCACAACTCTCTACCTTGCGCTTGCGATCGCCGGGCTTCAATCGCAGGAGATCGTGTTTACCGGAGATGAATCAATCCAAAAACGCAGCGCGGCGCCTCTTCTTGACGCATTGTTAGGGCTTGGTATTCAAGTAAAGAGCAACAACGGCTGCACGCCGATTACGATAAAAGGTCCATACACTGGCGGCAAGGTGACCCTTCCCTGTCCAACAAGCCAGTATCTGTCGGCGCTTTTAATCGCCGCTCCGCTGGCTCCTGCCGGTATTGTTACGGAAATCGACGTCCCTCTGCTTAATGAAAGACCTTACATAGAAATGACTATTTCTTACATAGAAAAACACATGGTGTCAGTCACCCATAAAGAAAATTATAAAAATATTATAAAAACACAAAATGGTGAGAACCGCTTTGAAATACCCGGCGGCTCGGAGTGGAAATCGTTTTCTTCTGATGTACCAGGCGATTTTTCGTCCGCCGCTTTCCCTGCCGCCGCCGCCGCGATAACCGGAGGGCCGGTTACTCTGCTTGGTCTTGATTTTCACGATACTCAGGGGGACAAATATTTCCTTGATATGCTTAAATTGATGGGTTGTGAGGTTCATTGGGACGAAAATATCGATAAAAACAATCCTTCTGTCACAATTTCGCGTAATAAACCTCTTTGCGGAGGCTCTTTTGACTTAAATGAAACGCCGGATTTGCTTCCAGCGGCTGCAGTTGTTGCCGCATATGCAAACGGAGATACAATTCTTAGCAATGTCGCCCACGCGCGCATAAAAGAAACCGATCGGATAGCGGTTTTAACGCAAGAACTTGCCAAATTAGGTGTTTCCTGTACAGAATTGCCCGATGGAATTATAATTCACGGCAAAGGAAAGCTCTTTCCGCATGAAAATCCTGTTATTGACGGCCATAATGACCACCGGATCGTCATGGCTTTCGCTGTTTCTGCGTTAGGCAGCCCTGTTCCTGTTGAAATAACTACCGCCGAGTGCGCCGCCGTCACATATCCGGGTTTTCTTGAGTTAATTGAAAAAAAATATTGACTGTAATAAATAATAAGGGTATTATACTACAGTGCCGGAATTAGGAATTTGCATGAATTTCTATATAATTCCGGTAAAATTATCTTATTACTGATGGGGGATTGTTATGAAAAAGATTTTATTATTTATGGCTGTCGCTTTAATGATTTCGATGACAGTTTATGCTGCGCCGAGAAAGAGAGCAGCAGCCGTCGCTGTGCCGGTTCCTGTTCTTGCGACAGGTGAATGGTCAGCATATAACGATACATCCGATAATGGAACATCTACCGCTACGATCAGAAAAGCCGAAGAAACGATTAACGGCGAAAATGTAACCGTTTATTATATTTCAGGAAATGTTACTACTAAATTCCAGTACGGCTTTGCGGGTTGGACCCTCGATCCGGACGAAGCGACCCTGGCTCTTTATAAATCCGCAAAAGCTATTTCATTCTGGGTTCTTGGCGATGGAAAAGCGTACTCTGTTAAATTTAAAACAAGTAATGTTAAAGATTTCGGCTATTTGGAATATCGTTTTAGTACTGAACCGGGAGAACCGGTCTTTATAGAAGTTCCCATTGCCTATTTTATGCAGCCTAGCTGGGCGCAACCCGTAAAAAAGAGTCCTGAACTTGTAACCGGTATTGAATGGCAGACTCACGAAAGCTGGAGAAAAGCCGGCGATGTGAATCCCTTCGAAATTAAATTCTGGAATTTTAAAGTACATAATTAAAAAACGCTCGCAGACGCAGTTAGCAAGGAGATAAAAGTGAAGGCTGAGAATTATTTTTATCTCGTTTGCGATTCTCCTTCTAACTGTCTGTTCGATCGCAGTGCAAGCAAGCCAAATTCACAGGACAATGAAGCTCTTATCAGAATGATGATAAATGCTGTAAAAATAGACCAAATTTAAAGAAAGGCTGTCAGGAATATGGATGAAAGAACTTCAAAACTAAGGTTTTTGATTATTGTTGCGGTGATTTTTGTTGCCGTGGTGTTAATCTTCGTTGTCGCCGGCAGGCAAGAATCGGATTTTTCAACAAAATACGCCGGTTTCGATCTCAGCGGCGCAAGCACCGGGAGAACGAATACATATTCCCGCTACATGGAACGCCATGCGGACGCGCCGGCAGGACAGAGGGACATTTCAATCAACCTTTTTTCGTGGACTTCCGCTCAGGGTGTTTCCATCGATAACGTTCAAAATATTATGTCTGAGTGGGCGTCCGTAGGTGTTTCTGTTGAAAGCTTTTTAGAAAATATTAATGTTTTACGAACCGAAGAACGCAGTTACGTCGAATATACCGTTAATGTCGACCGTGCGGGGCTTTACTTTATAAAAATGGATTATTTTCCTCTTTCATCGAGAGGTATCGCCATAGAACGCGAGCTTTCGATTAACGGCGAGATTCCGTTCCTTGGCGCCGACAGGATTTCATTTCAGCGTGTTTGGAGCGACGGCGGAAGCAGCCGCTTCGATAATCAGGGAAACGAGATACGTCCGTCGCAGGTTGAAAAACCGCGATGGGAAAGCGCGTGGTTCAGAGACGCGCTTGGTTATATCACAGACCCGTATGCTTTTTATTTCAGGCAGGGCGCGAATACCATCAGACTTACAGGCGTGAATGAACCTGTCGCGATCCGCTCCATCGTACTGAGGGCTCCGTCAGAAACTCCGAGTTACAGCGAATATATTGCCAAAACAGATTTGAGCCAGTTTCAAAATGCGCGTAACAATTATTTATTAAAAATACAAGGTGAAAGAGCTGTTCGCAGATCCGATCCTTCATTGTATCCGATTTATGATCGTTCTTCCGGGGCGACCGAGCCTCCGAGCGTCGCTAGAATCAGGCTTAACATGATCGGCGGTCAGAGCTGGCGCGTTGCCGGACAGTGGATCGAATGGGAATTCGATGTACCGGAAAACGGTATGTACCGTTTTTCTGTAAAAAGCAGGCAAAATTACAACCGCGGTTTTGTTTCAAACCGCACTTTTATGATTAACGGAGAAATTCCTGTTCAGGAGCTTGCGTCCGTACCTTTTATTTACAATAACAAATGGGTTTTAAGCACTCTCGGCGGTAAAAACGGCGATTACTTTTTCCCGCTGGAAGCCGGTTCCCACACTCTGCGTGTTCAGGCGACACTCGGCGGCATGGGTGAAATGTTAAACGTCATGGAAGAAAGTGTTTTCCGCTTGAACACGATTTACCGTAAGATACTTGTTTTAACAGGTCCCGAACCTGATATTTACCGCGATTACCGCGTTGATTATATTTATCCTGAAGTTATCGAAGCTATGGCTTTAGAGAGTAAAATCCTTTATAAACTTGTTGATGATCTAACGCGCTATTCGGGCGAACGCAGCGCGCAGGCCGCGGCGACTTTAACACTTGCGCGCCAGCTTGAACTTTTTGTAAGACGCCCGGATAAAATTCCAAGAATGTTAGTCAACTTTAAACAGAATATTTCTTCGTTAGGTGATAGCTTATTAGCTCTTTCGCAGTCTCAGCTCGATGTTGACTTTGTTATTGTCAGCGCCGCGGACGCAAGACTTCCCCAGTTAAGAGAAAACTTTTTAGTGTCCGCTTCGCATGAGATTCGTTCGTTCTTTGCTTCGTTCTTTGTCGATTACAACAATCTCGGCGACTTTCACGCCAAAGGCGTAAATGTAATTAATGTATGGATTCTTGCGGGACGCGATCAAAGTACAATATTAAAAGCGATGATAGACGATACCTTTACTCCGCTGACAGGAATCAGGGTAAACGTTAAGCTTGTCGCCGCTGACGCGGTTATGCCTGCGGTTGTCGCCGGTACGGGACCTGATATGGCGCTTACTCTGCCGCAGGGAGATCCGGTTAACTACGCCATTAGAAAAGCGGTCGTTGATCTTTCTCAGTTCCCGGATTTTAAAGAAGCGGCGAAGGATCTTCACCACAGCGTTATTACTCCGTTTACTTTTGAAGGCGGCGTTTACGGACTGCCTGAAACACAATACTTTCATGTCATGTTCTACAGAAAAGATATTTTCCATGAATTGAACATTAACATTCCTGACACATGGGATGATCTTATTAATATTCTTCCCGTCATTCAAAAAAACAACATGAACGTAGGTATTCCTTCTGTTGCAACTAACGTACAAACCGCTATCGACTTCTCTAACTTCCTTGCGCATTTATTCCAGCGCGACGGGCGAATGTACAACGAAAACGGCTCCCGCACCCTTCTGGACAGCGAGATCGCAATCGAGGCTTTTGATGTTTACACAAAATTCTTTACGCATTACAAAACACCTGTTGTTTACGATTTTGTTAACCGCTTCCGTACCGGAGAAATGCCGCTTGCGTTTGCCGATTATTCAAACTTTAATACGCTTGAAGTCTTTGCGCCGGAACTTCGCGGCCTCTGGGGCTTTGCTAGAATGCCGGGCTTGCCCAGAGAGGACGGCAGTATAAACCGCTCCGTTTCTGTCGGTACGCTGGCTTCGATGATTTTCTCTGATGCGGAACGCCCGGATTTGGCATGGGAATTTTTGAAGTGGTGGATCAGCGCGGATACTCAGCTCAGATTCGGCCGCGAACTTGAAAGTATCATGGGAGCCGCCGCGCGTTACCCGACAGCGAATTACGCCGCGTTTAAACGGCTTTCGTGGGGTTCAGAGCAAATGTCGGTTCTTGACGAACAGCGCCAGTGGACAGTCGGCATACCGGAAGTACCGGGCGGTTACTTTGTCAGCCGTCATATTACAAACGCGGCGCGCCGTATTTTAAACGAAGGTCAGGATACACGGGAAACCTTGTTGGATTATACTCTTACAATTAACGATGAGTTGATTAAAAAGCGCAAAGAATTTGGTCTGGAATAGGGGGAAAGATGAGTCTTAAACGGTACTTTGAAAAAATAAAGGAGAAGGACGAATACAGAGCGAAAGATATTTACAGGAACAGGGTCTGTTATCTTTTTCTCGCGCCTTACGCGATTGTCTTTCTTCTTTTCTACGTCGCTCCTGTTATCATATCGCTTTTTTTAAGTTTTACATATTTCAATGTTCTTGAACCGCCAAGATTTATCGGACTTCGCAATTATATCAACCTTCTGTTAGCCGACGATGTTTTTCTAATATCAATGAAAAACACATTTATTATGGCGGCGATTACAGGTCCGATTGGCTATGTAATGGCGTTTTTATTTGCGTGGTTTATTAATGAGCTGCCGCGCTACATTCGCGCCTTTGTTACATTGGTTTTCTACGCACCGTCGATTTCCGGTTCTGTCTTCCTTATCTGGCTGTTGATTTTTTCAGGCGACGCTTACGGTTATGTAAACGCGATTTTAATGAACCTTGGCATTCTCGATTCGCCTGTTCTGTGGCTTACAGATCCAAAGTACATGATGCCTGTAATTCTTATAGTCATTTTGTGGATGAGTTTAGGCGCGGGCTTCCTCGCCTTCCTCGCCGGTCTTTCTACGATAGATCCGTCGCTTTACGAAGCAGGACTTGTGGACGGTATTTCTAACCGCTGGCAGGAACTTTGGTACATCACATTACCTAACATGAAGGGGATGTTAATGTTCGGCGCTGTTATGGCAATTACTCAGGCGTTTGGGGTCGCCGATGTTACAGTACAACTTGCCGGTTTTCCAAGTACGGATTACGCGGTTCATACGGTTGTAAACCATCTTGTCGATTACGGTTCTACGCGCTTTGAAATGGGTTATGCTTCCGCGATAGCTACAATATTGTTCTTTACAATGATTGTGCTTAACGCAGTTATTCAGAAATTGTTAAGCCGAGTAGGAACATAAGAGGTAGATATGAGCAAGAAAATAAAGAAATTAGTCGGCGGAAAAAGACTTAACCGTTCTTACGGCGGCGACGCGTTTATAGTTGTAATTCTTACCATATTCGGGTTGTTCTTTGTCTATCCGCTTGTTTTCGCGATCAATAACGCATTCAAACCTTTAAACGAAATCTTTCTGTTTCCGCCGAAACTTTTTGTTCAGCGTCCCACATTAAATAATTTTCAGGATTTATTTATCCTTATGAGCAAATCGTGGGTTACGTTTTCGCGTTACATTTTTAATACAGTGTTTATTACTGTTATCGGAACCGCCGGTCTTATCATCGTAGCTTCGATGGGCGCGTTTGTTGTTTCCAAATACAGATTCCCCGGTTCAAAGATTTTCTTTCAGGGCGTAATTATCACTCTTATGTTCTCGACTTATGTAACCGCGATTCCCAACTACCTTGTAATGGCGGGGCTTGGCTGGGTTGATACTTACTTGTCTGTAATTATTCCGGCTTTTGCGATGCCTATGGGATTCTTTCTGCTAAGGCAGTTTATAGACACGATACCGGATACTCTGCTGGAAGCCGCAAAGGTTGACGGCGCTAAAGAATTCAGAATCTTCATATATATAATTCTGCCGATGATTAAACCGGCGTGGCTTACCGTTATGATCTTCTCTGTACAAAACCTGTGGAACGCGAGAGCCTCGGTTTTCATTTATTCTGAACAGTTAAAAACGCTGCCTTACGCGCTTGGTCAAATTGCCGCGGCAGGTATTGCGCGTACAGGCGTCGCGGCTGCGGTAACGCTCTTTGTAATGATCGTTCCGCTTGTAATGTTTATTTTCGCGCAGAGCAATGTTCTGCAGACGATGGCAAGTTCTGGGATAAAAGAATGAGAAATATTTTTCGTATTGTGTTTTTATTAATCGTATGCTCGTTTGCATTGGCTCCCGTTTTCGCTTCGCCGACAAATTACACATATAATTACGACTTCTGGTTTGAACAGGTTGCGTCTCCTGACGCGTACAGGGTTGGCGCTTATATTCTTGGAACATCATTGGATATAGATCACTTCAGAGATCCTCAGGGACTATATATCCGTGATAATCGTATATATGTCTGCGACTCCGGCAATAACCGGATTATAAAAATTGAAGTTAATAAAAACGGTGAACATTCCGTAGTCAGAATAGTTAATTCTGTAATGATTAACGGAGTTTCATCCGCTTTCAATTATCCTATGGACATTTTTGAAAACAGGGACGGGAATCTGTATATTGCCGATACCAACAATCAGCGCTTGTTGATACTCGACAACAACTGGAACTTTATTCACGAAATTTTAAAACCTGTAGATGAAAGTCTTGGCGATTTAACTGAATTTATACCTGTTAAAGTAATTGTTGATTTCGCGAACCGCGTGTTTATTCAGGCTCGTAATATTAACAAGGGTTTGATGGAATTTGATAACCGGTGGGAATTTTCAGGATACATGGGCGCTAATAAAGTTCATGTTAATCCGATTGATTATGTGTGGAAGCTTCTTTCTACGCAGGCGCAGAAAGAGCGAATGGATCTTTTTATTCCGACTGAATACAGCAATGTCGCGATGGATAAAGACGGATTTATTTATGTTACGAATTCATCGGGTCAGACCGCTCCCGTTCGCAGGCTTAACGCGATGGGGCAGGACATTTTAATCCGTAACGGTTACGAAGATCCTGTCGGCGATTTGGTTGTCGGCAACGCCGGAGGAATTTCCGGCCGTTCGCGTTTTATCGACGCGGTTGCTTTTGACAATGACTCTTATGCATGTTTCGACAGAACGCGCGGACGCATTTTTATGTACGATTTCCAGGGGAATCTTTTATACGCGTTCGGCGGAGTCGGCAACCGCGAGGGTTCTTTCCTTCAGCCTGTCGCGCTCGACAGAATGGGTGAGTCTCTCTACGCTCTTGATTCAAGAGCCGGAGCGCTAACCCGTTTTGATCTTACTGGATATGGCGCCATGATTAACGAAGCGTTAGACGAATACAAAGCCGGGCGTTATGAGTCATCCGCGCTTGTTTGGGAAGAAGTTTTAAAAATGAACGGAAACTACGATTTGGCTTACATAGGCATCGGGCGCGCGGCGCTTCGGCAAAGTGAGTTTCAAAAAGCGATGAAATACTACAAATTAAAACATTACCGCGAGGGATACGGGAAAGCTTTCCAGTTGTACCGTAAACAGTGGATGGAAGAAAATTTATGGTGGATACTTTTAATTATAGGGCTTGCCATTTTCCTTCCGATTTTAATCAGGTTCTCCATTAAAACTGTCAAGGAGATTTTGGAAGCATGAAATACCTTAATAATAAAGCATGGTGGCAGCACCTTGGGACGACTTTAAAATACTCGCTGTATGTCATTGCGCATCCGCTTGACGGTTTTTGGGATTTAACCCGCGAAAAACGCGGTTCTGTGGGAGCCGCAAACGTAATTATCGGTTTTGCCGTAATTGTAGAGGTGTTGCGCTTAACGTTAACCAGTTTCCAGTTTGTTACAATCAACATGGAATATTTTAACTCGATTATTGTAGCGCTGCGCATTTTACTGCCGGTTGGGCTGTGGACTGTCGCAAACTGGAGCCTTACAACGTTGATGGACGGTAAAGGCAGAATGATTGAGATTTATATGTCCGTCTGTTATGCGCTCACGCCGTTTGTTATTATTAACGCGATAATGATCATTTTAAGCCAGTTTATCACGTTTGAAGAAGGCGCGATTTACTGGGTACTTGGAGGGTTTGCCGCTATCTGGACAGGTATATTGATACTCGCCGCAATGATGATGGTTCATGATTACAGCCTTCTTAAAACAATATTTTCCAGTTTATTAACGATTGTCGGGATGGGGGTAATGGTATTTATCTTCGTTATATTTTTCAGTCTTATAAGCGACGCTGTTTCGTACTTTGTGTCGCTTTATAAAGAAATATTATTCCGGTTTATTTAGGGGGTCAGGTGAAAAAATCCGCTTTTATACTATTATTGTTCGTTACAATTTTCCTGGTCGTTTCCTGTAATACAAGAACTGCAAGGCCAAGACCGGTAATGATATATGAATTTATCGAAGGTAATGATGTTGTTTTGGAAAATGAATATCTGCGTTTAAATTTTTTATGCACTACCGCGGAAATTATTCTTACAGAAAAAGCGACAGGCATACAGTGGCGTTCAAATCCTCCTAATCCTGAAAGCGACAGATTGGCGGATGTTGTTACAAGGCAGTTAATGGAATCGCAGTTCTCGGTAGATTACGCCGATACAGCGGGCATCGGAATGACGCTTCAGTCTGGAGCTTACAGCGTGCAGCGCGGCGCTTATACTTACGAAGTTGTGGACGGTGCTCTTGAAGTGCGTTACACAGTCGGCGATCTTGCGCGCGCTTTCCGTATTCCTCCCGCGATGTCGGAAGATCGAATGAATATCTATCTGGATCAAATGGAATACGAAGAACGCGGAATTGTTGAGTCTACTTACCGTCTTTACGATATAAACAATCTGCGTATGAACGACGACAGAACTCAGCTTTTAAACGATTTTCCTGAACTCAGAGAAATTAAATTGTGGGTTTTACGCACAGGCTCTCCCGATTACATGAAGGAAATCGCGGAGGAAAGTTTTAAACTTGCCGGCTACACCATGGAAGATTATGTCGAAGATTCCATGCGTTACGAGCTAACCGGCGAATCTGTAAGACCCGCGTTCAGCGTAACTATTCGTTATATTCTTGACGGTAAATCTCTTGTAGTAAATGTTCCGTTTGATAAAATCGGATACCGCCCCGCTTACCCGATTACGCAGTTGGCTCTGCTGCCGTTCATGGGTTCCGGCAACATGAATGATTCTGGATACATGCTTGTGCCGGATGGAAGCGGAGCTATAATTAATTTTAATAATGGAAAACAAAACCAGCTTTCTTACAGTATTAATATGTACGGCTGGGATGAAGCGATTCGCCGTGACGCAGTAATCAGCGATAATAAGGCGCTGTTTCCCGCATTTGGAATTCAAAAGAACAACTCAGCTTTGTTATGCATAATAGAAGAAGGTTCCGCATATGCAAGCGTACGTGCTGATGTATCGGGCAGAAACAATTCATGGAACAGGGTATACCCGATCTTTTCCATGGTTCACGGCGCGTTAATGGATATTGCCGAACGCAACCAGCGCGCGGTTTTCCTTTACGAGCAGACTCTTCCCGCTGGTGAAAGTATAACTGTACGTTATACGCCGTGCGCCGAACCCGGATACATGGGAATGGCGAATGAGTATCGTTCATGGCTTTTTAAAAATTATCCTGTCCTTAAAGACAGACGCGCGCAAACCGGCGCTCCTGTAGCGGTGGAAGTTATCGGCGCTGTTAATAAAACACAGCACCGTATGGGACTCCCTTTCGATCTGCCGCTAAAACTTACTTCCTACAAAGAAACCGAAGAGATGATTAATAATTTTGCGGGTTTTGGATGGAAGAATGTTCATGTTAAATTAAACGGCTGGTTTAACCGCAGTGTCGATCATACCGTACCTACAAAAGTAAAATTGATCAAAGAACTCGGCAGCCGCAGAAATTTTACCCACATTATTGATGCCGCTAAAAAGAATAATTTTGAAATTTATCCCGAAGTCGATTTTATTTTCATGAGGGATGTTGGAATGTTCAGCGGCTTTAATATTTACAGCGATGCCGCGCGTTATGTGAACCGCGAACGTGTTCAGCGTTATCCATACAGTTTTATCTGGTTCGGAGAACGCACACAATGGGGTAAGTTAAATTACCTTGCGCGTCCCGGCGCAACGATTAAAATGATTAATGATTTTATTCCAAAAGCGGAAAAGTTGGGAATGAAAAATATCGCGTTTAGAAATATGGGAACAAGACTTTCAGGGGATTATCACGAAAAACGCCACATAAGCCGTGAAGAAAGTATGAAGCTTCGCCAGCAGCAGTATGAAAAAATGAGGCAGAACGGAAACGGAATTCTTATTCATACCGGTTATGTTTATTCTGTACCATGGGCTTCCATTATTACAGATATGATTATTGACGATCAAAGTTTCGGCATAACGGATTATTCTGTTCCATTCCTTCCGATTGTTTTACATGGTTATGTGCCGTTTACGGGAAGAGCCATCAATCTTGCCGAAGATTACACAAAGAATCTTCTAAAGACGATTGAAAGCGGCGCCGGATTGTATTTTAGTTTTATGATGGAAGAAACAGCCGAATTGCAGGAAACAAAATTCAGACAGTTCTACGCCAACGAATACGGTAAATGGGTTGAAGACGCCGACATGCTGTACAGAAAATTCAACGCAGATTTCGGGCATCTTTATAATCAGCATATTGTTAATCACCAGATATTGTCGCACGGTGTAACAGTTACAGTATATGAAGATGGAACAAGAGTTATTGTAAACGCGAGTGACGGTGACTGGAACTACAACGGAATTATAATAAATGCAGACAGTTATATTGTTAGGCGGGGGGAATAATGTATTTTATTAAAAAAGATAATAAATTATCATTGACGCTCGAAGGAAAGAATGCGATAACAGGTTATCTGTTCCTGCTCCCATTCATTATCGGATTTATCGCTTTTATGTTATTTCCCATCGCGGAATCTCTTAGAATGGTATTTAGTGATGTAAGAATCGACACCGAGAAACAGGGTTTCTCCATGACTTACGTCGGTCTTGCAAATATAATCCGTGTTGTCGGAGTAGACCCGGAATTTAATAGATTCCTTGTTGAAGAAATCGGAAGAATGTTATTAATAGTTCCCGCGATTATTATTTTCAGTTTGTTTGTCGCGCTTATTTTGAATCAGGAATTTAAGGCAAGAGGTTTTGTGCGCGCGATTTTCTTTCTGCCTGTTATTCTTTCTTCCGGCGTAATGATCGGGCTTGAAACTAATAATTCGCTTTTAAACAGTATGGCGGACATTATCAAAGAAGGTAACTTAATGAAATCTTCTGTTACCAAGGTGCTGGAAGATATTCTTGTCGCGGAAGGCGCCGCAAGCGATTTTATGGGTTATATCTTCCGTATCATCAATCAGATATATGATATAGCGATGGCATCCGGTATCCAGATAATTATCTTCCTTTCCGCCCTTCAGACAATTCCGCCAAGCATGTTCGAAGCGGCAAAAATTGAAGGCGCGACTGCTTGGGAATGTTTCTGGAAAATAACTTTCCCGATGGTAAGCTCTTTAATCCTTGTTAACATTGTTTACAGTGTTGTTGATTACTTTATAAGAACAGATAACCGCGTTATGGCTAAAATTAATTTAACTACGCTAAGGATGTTAAATTTCAGTTTTGGAACCGCTATGGCATGGGTTTACTTTCTGGCTGTAATTTCGATTATCGGAATTGCAATGGCAATAATTTCCAAGAGGGTATACTACTATGAGTGATGATATTTATACCGACAAAGATCGAACTGCGAATTGGGGTAATATTTCCAGAAATTATCACCAGAAAAAAAAGGCGATGGATATTACGTTTAAAGTCTGCCGCACGATCCTTCTTTTTGGAATGTGCTTTCTGATCATCCAGCCGCTTTTGGATAAATTAAGCGTAAGTTTTATGGCGGAACAGGATTTATATGACAGCACTGTTATCAGTATCCCGCGCAATTTTACTACCGGCAATTACAGAATCGCCGCTCAGTTGATAAATTATTGGCCTGCTCTTTTTGAAACATTTTTTATTATAACCATGAGTTCTGTTCTGCAGATTGCCGCTTGTACCCTTGCGGCGTATGGTTTCGCGCGTTATAAATTTCCGTTAAAAGGTTTTTGGTTTTTCTGCGTTATGCTTATAATTGTTGTTCCGCCGCAGACGATCATGGCTTCGCTTTATTTAAATTTCCACTTCTTCGATATATTCGGCATATTCCGCTTGATAACAGGAGAGCCTGTAAATCTGCTAAACAGCGTTTTTGGCTTCTGGCTGCTGTCTGCTACGGGCATGGGGCTCAAGAGCGGTTTATATATTTTTATGTTAAGGCAGTATTTCAGAGGAATGCCGAAAGAGCTTGAAGAAGCTGCATGGGTAGATGGATGCGGAAAATTTAAAACATTTATCAGGATTATGCTTCCCGACGCGACCCCGATGCTTACATCGTGTTTCCTATTTTCCTTTGTATGGCAGTGGACAGATTCGTTTTTCTCTTCATTATTCCTTAACAACTACAGAATGCTTTCCACGGGTCTTGGCGCGATTGCGGAAAGAGTCAGCCAGTGGTGGGCTGCGACAAACTCAATAACAGGAGCGGCTGTAGCTTCGACTGCGCCTGTCGGCTATGTTCAGGCGATGATCGCGACAGGTATGCTTATGTGTCTTGCGCCGTTAATAATTCTGTATTTAATCGCTCAAAAAGCGTTTGTTGAGTCGCTCAGTCAGACTGGTATTAAAATGTAACCTGAAAGGTAATATTCAGGTTTTATTGCTGGGGTTTCAATGCGTATGCCGTATAGCGGCGTAACGCTTGAGATAATAATTTATTTCGGAGGAAACTATGACAAAGAAAACGATTTTAATTGCTTGTATTCTTATGCTGGCAATGGTTGTTTCTGTGTTCGCTCAACCGGTTCCCAAAGCATCGGGTGCGATTTCGAACACACTGAGAGGGATGGACATTGTTATCGGTAACTGGTGGAGCAGTTACGATCCTGCTACTCACAAGCCAAGAAACGATTATGAAGAAAGACAGTTGGATTATCGTAAAAGATTCTTAGCGCAGTATAATTTCAAAATGCAGGAAAAGAATATTGCAAGCTGGAATGAAATGGCGCAAATCGCGGCTACTTCAATTATGTCGGGAAGACCCGCTGCGACAATTTTCGTATTACAGCCGGACTGGGCGCTTGCGTTGTTCCGCCAAAACCTTCTGTATCCTGTAGGCAGAAGCAAAGCTGTAAACTGGACATCACCGACTCCTGTTGAGTGGAATCAATCTGTACGTTCCGCCTTTACATTAAAGTCCGGGCGCGAACGCGATGCGGCTTATGCATTTGCTGAAGGATACGGCGGAAGTAACCACGCCGCGTGCGTGTTCTTTAACAAGAGGCTCTTTAGAGAAGCCGGACTTGATCCAAACCTTCCTTACGATCTTCAGAAAGCAGGAACATGGACATGGAATACATTCCTTGACATCTGCAAGAAACTTACAAGAGATATTAACAACGACGGTATAATGGATACATATGCAATGCCCGCCGACCTTTCAACAGAAATTCTGGACGCTCTCGTTTCGGGTAACGGCGCGACATATGTTATAAAAAATGATAAAACAGGTTTGCTTGAAAACGCTTCAAACACCCCTGCGTTTATTGAAGCTGTTCAGTTCTACATGAGACTGAGAGACGAAGGCGTTATGAAACCGAAACCGGTAGGCAACGACGGTACAACCAATTCCACTCCATGGAACTGGCACATCCCCGAATTCAACGACGGTAAAGTCGCTATGCGCATTGATCAGCAGTACCTTGCTACAAACGATCTTAGGAACATGAGAGACGAATGGGGAATGGTTCTTCCTCCGAAGGGACCAAGATCAAAGAACTATGTAGTATTTAACGACGAAAACGTAAGAGTAATTCCTGCCCGCGGATTCACAGACGCGCAGGTTGACGCTATTGTTTGGGCATACCAGACATGGGTAACTCCTGTTGACAGCAACTGGAGACTTGCGGCATATCCCGACTACAGAGACAGAAGAGCTGTAGACGAAACATTAGCGCTAATTCGCGATCAGAAATTATGGCAATGGAAATATCACCTTCATGTTCCGGGACTTAACCGCGGCGGTATCGCCTGGGAAATCTGGTTCCATGACGGTGAGCCGGCACAGTTGATTGAAGCTGTTTCCAATAACTGGAACGCTTTAATTGCCGACGCTAACGGACTGTAGAATAATTTGATGAGCGGTATCATTGTTAACGGATATAGTCTGCCGAATATCCCATGGGAAGACAGACCGTCACACAGTAATCCTGAGAAGGAGCGCGTTTCTTTGGAAACGCCGATGTGGCGGTTTTCGAAAAACCCGATAATCCCGAGGGATTTAACTTTGCGGAGCAACAGCATTTTTAACAGCGCTGTTGTTCCGTTTAAAGACGGCTTTGCAGGCGTTTTTCGCTGCGATGATACTGCGCGTCACATGGATATTAACGCGGGACACAGTAAAGACGGAATCAACTGGGTAATTGAGGATGAGCCGATTGAGTTTATTAAAACTGATCCTGACTTGCCGGATTCCGAGTATAAATACGATCCCCGCGTAATTTTTATAGAAGACCGTTATTATATAATGTGGTGTAACGGTTATCACGGCCCGTGCCTCGGCTTGGGCTACACCTTTGATTTTAAAAAATTTTATCAATTAGAAAATGTTGTAATGCCGTTTAACCGCAACGGTGCGCTTTTCCCCCGAAAAATCGGAAACAACTATGCAATGTACAGCCGTCCCAGCGATTCGGGACACACGCCTTTCGGCGATATTGTTTACTCTGAAAGTCCGGATTTACTTTATTGGGGAAAACATCGTCATGTTATATCACCTTCAGGCGGCTGGCAGAGTACGAAAATTGGCGCGGGTCCCTGTCCCATCGAAACAACCGAAGGCTGGCTTGTTTTTTACCACGGAGTGCTGACTAGCTGTAACGGCTTTGTTTATTCATTCAGCGCGGCTTTAATGGACATTGATAAACCCTGGAAAGTTATCGCACGTCCAAAACCCTATATCATTAACCCGCGCGAAATGTATGAACTTGCAGGTGATGTTCCCAATGTCACTTTCCCTGTCGCAGCGCTTGTAGATAAAGATACAAACAGAATTGCGATTTATTATGGCTGCGCGGATACTGTTACAGGTCTTGTGTTCGGAAAAGTTGACGAGATTGTTAATTGGGTTAAGAAAAATAAGGATAAATAAAATGATAAAAAATAAAACAATTATTTCTTATATTGTAATTATCTTATTACTAATGAATATAATGCCTGTGTTTGCGCAGCAAGTTGTTCCCAAAGCGCCGAACGCAGTTAGAAATACGCTCAGAGGAATGAATATTGTCATTGGAAACTGGTGGTCAAATTATGATCCTGCTGTTTTTCAGGCAAGAACTGATTCCGAAGAGAGAACGCTTGATTACCGCAAAAGGCTTTTGCAAGAATATAATTTTAAAATGCAGGATAAGAATGTCGGCAGTTGGGGTGAAATGGCGCAGGTTGCTTCTACATCAATAATGGCAGGAAGACCTGCTGCGAATGTTTTCCGCTTGCAGGCAGATTGGGCATTGGCTCTTTACCGCCAAAATCTTTTGTATCCTGTGGGTACGCGAAAGGTAATTAACTGGAGTTCTACAACCCCTGTTGAATGGAACAGGCATGTTACAACAGCATTTACTTTTAGCGGCAAAACTTATGCTTTTACTGACGGATACGGCGGAAGTTCGCAAGCTGCTGTTGTGGTCTGGAACAAAAGATTGTTCAGGGAAGCGGGGTTGAATCCTGATTTACCTTATGATCTTCAAAAAGCCGGCACATGGACATGGGATAAATTTCTTGAGATTGCGAAAAAACTTACGAGAGATATTAATAATGACGGTATAATGGATACATACGCAATGCCTTCAGATCTTTCCACAGAAATTCTTGACGCTCTGATTTCAAGTAACGGAGCGAATTATGTTATGAGAGATAAAAACGGCATGCTTTATAATTCTTCAAACACTCCTGAATTTTTAGAAGCGGTTCGTTTTTATATGAGATTAAGAGATGAAGGCGTAATGAAACCGAAACCTGAAGGAGTGGCATGGAACTGGCACATTCCCGAATTTCAAGATTCAAAAGTAGCAATGCGCATAGATCAACAATACATAACCGGCGATATGCGTGTAATGAGAGATGATTGGGGTATGGTAGTTCCGCCAAAAGGCCCCAGATCAAAAAATTATGTAATATTTAATTCAGAAAATGTTATGGTTATTCCCGCACGCGGATATACTGACGCTCAGGTTGACGCGATTTTATGGGCAGTTCAGTCTTGGGTAACGCCCGCTGATTCTGACTGGCGATCAGGTATGTATCCGAATTTCAGGGATAGAAGAGCTGTGGATGAAACCATGGTTTTAATCCGCGATCAGAAATTATGGCAATGGAAATATCATCTGCATGTTCCGGGACTTAATCGCGGAGGTATTGCCTGGGAAATCTGGCATCACGACGGCGAACCGGCGCAACTGGTCGAAGCTGTTTCCAACAATTGGAATGCATTGATCGCCGACGCTAATGGTCTTTAAGAATTTTTAACGTGAATGAAACGTTGATTTTAATCAGGAAATATTAAAACCCCGGAGGCATTTGCATTCCGCCCATGTTCGGCATTTGACCGCCTCTTGCACCCTTCGCCATCTTTTTCATCATGCCGCGCATTTTTTCAAACTTTTTTAAAAGACGGGCGACTTCCGCGACTGATGTGCCTGAACCTCGTGCGATTCTGCTTCTGCGCGGCGGCCCGATGATTAAATGATTGTTACGCTCTTTAATTGTCATTGAACTCAATATCGCCTCTTGGCTTTTTAATTCCGCTCTGTCAATATCTTCTTCATTAATTTGTCCTGCCATTCCGGGAATCATTTCCAGCATTTTTTGCAGGCTGCCCATTTTTTTAATTGAACGTATTTGGTTTAACCAGTCATCAAGGGTAAAGTTTTCTTTCTCCATTTTTTTCTGGAGTTCTAATGCTTCATTTTGATCGATTACTTCCTGCGCTTTTTCTACAAGGCTGACAACATCGCCCATTCCAAGTATGCGGCCTGCGATCCTCTCAGGATGAAACGGTTCAAAGTCTTCGGGTTTTTCACCTGTGCCTGTAAACTTTAACGGCTTTCCTGTTACCGTTTTAAGCGAGAGTGCCGCGCCGCCGCGGGTGTCAGAATCGAACTTGCTTAAAATAACTCCTGTAAGCCCTATTTTTTCATCAAATGTTTTTGCGATGTCCGCGGCGGCTTGGCCTGTCATTGAATCGGCGACAAGGAGCATTTCATCGGGGTTGGAGGCGTTTTTTAAGCGGGAGAGTTCGTTCATCATCTCTTCGTCAATCTGCAGTCGGCCTGTTGTATCGATGATCACAGTGTCGATCATATTTTTCTTCGCCCATGAAAGAGCGTTCTGATAAACTTTTATGCTGTCTTTCGCGCCGTCTTCCTTGTGAACAAGAATTCCAATTTGATCGCCAAGAACGGCAAGCTGTTCCATGGCGGCGGGACGGATTAAATCGCAGGCTACAAGCATAGGTTTTCTATTTTCTTTTTTAAGGCGAAGAGCCAGTTTCGCCGCGCTTGTTGTTTTACCTGAACCTTGCAAACCAAGCATTAAAATTGTTGAGATTACATCGGGACCTTTTAGTTTTAAAGCGCGGCTTTCCGGGTTTTCGTCTCCAAGAAATGAAACGAGCTTGTCGTGTACAATTTTTATAAATTGCTGTCCCGGATCTACAGATCGCAGAACTTTTTCGCCTTTCGCTTCATCAATTGTTGAATTGACAAAGCGGCGTACGACACGCAGATTTACATCCGCGTCTAATAACGCCATTTTTATCGCTTCTACCGCTTCTTCTATATTTTTTTCGCTGATTGAGGATTTGCCTGTCACAAAACGCAGCGCATCAGATATTTTTCCTGTAAGTTTCTCTAGCATTACTGTCTCCGTCTTTTATTTTCTTTTTATCATTTTACTGTTTAATTGCGTGAGGAAATCCTGAATTTCCCATCCTGAATTAGTTATATATATATTATAACTGTAATTTATTGTTAATTTATAGGGGCGAATATTATTTTTGTTTTGATCCGCTATAGAATTATTAATTCTGTCAATTATGCGTTTAATATCGTTTTCTGCGGTAGTTATAATTATAAATTCATCTCCGCCGTAACGAACGGCAATATCAGTATATCTGATACAGCCTTTTATTATTGCGGTTATATCGCGTAACGCTTTGTCTCCTACAAGATGACCGAAAATGCTGTTAATTTCTCCTAATCTTTTAAGATCAATTTTAATAAAAGCATAATCTTGCTTTGTTGATTGATTGGAAAGTGTGTTTATATAATCGTAAAAATAATTACGGTTTCCTATTCCAGTAAGGCTGTCAATTTTTGAAGCTGACCGGATTATAAAGAAATATATATAAAGAACCGCTCCCGTAATACACGGCCATATAAGATTTGTTGATCTTAAAATAATATCCAGCGCCGCTCCCAAAGCGGTAAGGATAATGAAGAATATTATTAATAAAATTTGAGTTCGTTTTATATGCTTAGGAGCTAAAGTTATATCGATTAACGCCAGCAATATCGGCAAGTAACTGAAGAATATCTGAAGAATGTAAAGATTTCCGCCCATATACATATTGTCTCTTGATACGTAGAAATAAAAACCATACTTTAAATTTAATAAAATAGTGATAGTATACAGTATCATTAGAACTACAACTATTTTTATAAATCTTTTTGATCTTGCTGTGTTTCCATGCGCGAAATAATCAATAAAAATTAATCCGAAATAATAACAGCAGTTTCGCGCGATAAGATATATTGACCAGATATAATATAACGTTGTATTTACGCGTTCTCCCGGAATTCGTTCCAGAGCAAATCCGGTAAAATCAAATATCGCGGATGTAAAAATCGCAGCCAGCGCAACAATTAAAAGTTTCTGTTGAAAATTGTCAGTATTATATCTTCGTAAATAATCAACCGCTATCAGGATGACTATTAAACATGAACCTATAGAAGTGTTAAAATATTCTATTATATTCATGCTTTAAAATCTCCTGCACGGCGGGAGGCATCGGAGTGTTTATGCATAAATTTGTCGATATGGTTTAAAAAGTCATCGATAGATTTACTGCCGTCCGAGACATATGTGTCAATTCCGTAACTGATTTCTATGTTGTATGATTTGTTGTTATTATCATTGTAGTTATTTAATTCTTGAGTTACTTTTTCTATTAATTCAACAAGACCGTTTTCAGTTTTATTTACAAGTACAAATTCATCTCCGCCGTAGCGCGCGGCAAAATCTGTTTTTCTGCTGCACTTTTTGACTATCTGCGCAAAACTGCGAAGAGCGGTATCTCCTTCCAGATTGCCGTAAATCTCATTAATCGATCTGAAATTGTTAATATCGACCATTGCGAATATCCATGATTCACCCGATCTGCTTCGGGAGATCCTACCTGTTAACTCAAAAAAACTGTATCTGTTGTCCAGACCCGTCAGGCTGTCAATTTTATTTTCTTTTATTATCAGGAATAAATAAATAAAAAGAAGCAGAGCGGATATAAAAGGCCAAATTAATTTTGCGTGTATCGGTGTATTAAAAATATCTGTAAAATAAAAACTTGTAAGAAAATCTGCGGTTAAGGCAAGCAGAACGGTAATCAGTACAATACAAAAGATTTTTTTTATTTTTTTATCGTTTTTATATTTTATTAAACATTCAGCAAGAATCAAAATAATTATTAATGCTGAACCAAAAAACAAATTTAAGGCATTGGAATGTATCATGTATTATCCCATCCGGCTAATAAATTTTTACAAAATCCATGAGGGTTCAATTCCTTGTTTAAGAGTTTACATATTGCCACACAAACCGGTATTTTTAACTTGTACTTTTCGGCAAGTATCTGGATATATTTTGCCGCGGCTATTCCTTCCGGCAGATAACCTATTTCTCCGATACGTGAAAGAAGATCGTCAATATTTTTATATGGAGCTAAAATATTTTTTTCTATTATTTCTCTGCCAAAACGTCTGTTTCTTCCGTAGATTGAACGGCATGTAACATCCAAATCGCCGATTCCTGAAATTGATGTAAATGTTTCAGGATGCGTCGCGCCTAAAGCGGTTCCGAGCTGTTGTATTTCGTTAAGTCCCGCGGCAAGTAATAAGGATTCTGTTCCGTCCCCGAGCATATCAATTTTCCCGATTGTTTTCATTGCGTCAAGTATGCCAAACGCGATGGCTATTACGTTCTTTGTCGCTGCCGCCGCTTGTACTCCGCGGACATCAAGCGATGAATAAACTAGTAAACGCGGATTTTTTAAAAGGTCTCTAAAGCGTATAGAATTTTTCGGGTTCTCGCTTGCCGCGATTAATCCTGTCAATTTTCCTCTGGATACTTCTTCAGCGTGGCTCGGACCTGAAATATAAACAAGCGATTGGCGGAAAAAACCGGGAAGATAATCTTCCATCGTTTCTATGATTAAGCGCGGTCCGTTCTCAGTAGGTATAAAACCTTTTGTTATTACCGCGATGATGGTTTTTCCTTCTCTAATCGAATTTACAGTAAGGCTTTTTTTAAGGGTATCCAGCAAAAATAACGAAGGAGCTGCGTATATTAGGAATTGTTTTCCTTCGGCGGCTTCTTCAATGTCAGAGGTCGCTCTTAATGTATTAGGCAGTTCTACATCGGGTAAATATCTTGAATTTAATCTTTTATTGTTTATGTCATCTCTGACATCAGTTTCATAACTCCAGACGAGTACGTCGTTTTCTTTTTCCGCGATTACTTTCGCTATTGCCGTTCCCCAGGCGCCGGCTCCCAAAACCCCGATTTTCGCACTCATGCTTTATTATGACTTGTTTTATGATTTTTCTCAATATGTTATTCTCCGCCGACAAAACGTTGTAATAAATGATAATTGCTCTTGCATGTGTGTTCCTGCCATGTTAATCTAATAATGTGAGGAAATTAGCCAAATTAACCATTTTTTTCAGTTTAACTTTCATAATAATTTTTGCGGCTGTGACTGGTATAAAATTTGTGTCGTTGCGTGTAGATTGGGCTAAAATTTTACCGTCTAAACCGGAAACCTCTCTTTCATTGCTTATTGCGGCGGGGCATTGGGCGTTATCTTTAACTCTTTTTTCCACAATCGCCATAGCGCTTAATTACGCTGTAAGAAGAAACTGTCCCGCGTTAATGGCTCTTATTTGTTCGATAACACTTTCGTTTTTATTTTCATTCGGTATTTCGACAGTTCTTAAACAATGGAAGCTGGTTCCGCCCGCGCAAAGCGCTGGTATAACAATGGGCGGGAAAGGTTTGATTCTTTCCAACGCGATTAACAGCAGTGAAACATCCGTAATTTTGCTTAACGGTACAGACGAACCTCTTGGTCCTCGTGTCATCGCGATACCGGGACAGCCGTTGAGCTATCAGCGATCTGCGGCTGCGGATTTTGCGCTTCCTCAGGTTCCGTTTGGAAATGAAACGCCGTGGTTTTTAAACAGCCTTACGATAGATATAAGATTAAATGCTGAAATGTTTCAAAAAAAATTCTCGCAGGGGTTTTTCTCCTATCTTTTTTATGCAGGCGCTCTTATTTTCATGCTATGCTCGCTGGGTTTTCTTCTTAAATTCAGCGTATGGCCGCTTGCAAATCTTTTTATTACCGTTCTTGTTTTTAGAGGCATTCTCGCGCTTAATACATTTATTAATACTGCCGAAATGCAGGAAATTATTTCTTCTTTTTTGAACGGAAAATTTCCGGCGGATATCGCGCTTCCTGTTGTTTATCTTGGTTTTGGCTTATTAATAAATCTTTATTCATTGTTGGTTCATGCCGCAAAAAGGCGGGTTGACGATGACGTTTAATTTAGAAAAGATGCGGACTCCGCCTTTTATATTTTTTATATATACAATTATTGCNGTTCTTTTAGTANTAATTTTCCGTTTTATCTTTCCCGGTGTTGAAGCNCCTCTTCCCATCTATTCGCGTAACTGGCGTTTTTTGCAAGGTATACTGGATGTCTTTAATTTATTTCCNGCGATTGCTCTATCCGCGCTTGTAATACCTTTCGGTCTTGCTTCTTATGAAGAACATTTNCANAGTTTTTCCGATATGTTTTTTAAACGTTTAATATCTTCTGTTATAACCGCTATTTGCGCCGCAATTATTTATTGTATTATTTTCTTTCTGGCTTTTCCGATGGCGAAGAATTATGAAGACAATCTGCGTTATTCGGGCGATATGTACAAACTCGCGAAGTTGAATATACAAAAAAATATTGATAATGATGATTGGACGGGAGCATCTCAATTTATTACAATCTGCGATCATATCTGGTATCGAAGTCCTGAGCTGGAATCTTTTAGGGATGTAATAGCGATTAATCTTGACGCTTATATTTCCGGCGAAAGTGAAGAAAAATATTTAGCGCGGGAGGCGTTGTCCAGAGAACGCGGTGATTCCCGCAGAGAAACGCATGATATGGATATTGTTCCGTTATCTGAAGATCAAGCTCCGGTTAACGCGTCGCAGGCTATTTCCATGAGCAGAATTGCTTTTGATGAAATGCGTTATTTTGACGCGCACTGGCTTGCGACTCTTGGTACGCGGCTGGCTGTACGGGGAAGCCCGGAAGCGGCGAATGCGGCGCGCCTTGCAAGCGAAGCGTGGAATATTATCTCATCTCAGGCGCCGAACGCGATAGAAAGGCGTCTGTATGAATTGTATAATTTAAAACTTTCCGGTTATCAGGCGATGGAATCAGGGGATTGGATACTCGCGTTTTACATCTTTCAGGAATTGCTTTCCTATACTCCCGATGATCCAGATGCGAAAAACTATATCGTTATCAGCGAACGCAATGCAAAAGAGACTGCGTTTTTTATTGACGAAATGGAATTGTCGCTTGGAGAGATTCTAAACGGCGCTATTTTTTCTCTGCCAAGCGGTATTGACAGCGGACTGTCCGGCAGAGCGGCTCTTCGCTTTAGCAGTTTAACGACAGGCGCGGATGTCGCCTACGGCATCGGATTTGAATATATGGAATTTGATCAGTTTATGAATCTAAAAATAAGCGCCGCGTCGCGTTATGCAAAACTGGTACCGATCACTATCGGAGGAAAACCGAAGGTTTTAATTCTGACTCATGCTCTGGATCGTTCAAACAGAGATAACAGTTACCGGTGCGAATGGCATGTAGGCAGTTCTCCTACCGGCGCGATTTTTTTGGATATTAGTTACGAGAATTTGATGCTTATTTCCAATATACGAAGAGGTCTTGCAAATCTTAAAATGAACGAATTATTCGACGCTTCAAAGGAACTTGATAACACAGGTTATATATATCAGATATTCCAAGCTGAAATTCTAAACCGGCTTGGTTCCGCTTTGTTTTTCCTGCCTATGGCGATTATTATAATTGTAATTGCATGGCGTTACCGGGCTCAGGCAAAACCGCGCTACCTTTTTGTTCTTCTGCTTCCCGTTCTGCCGGTTGTATTCCACGGTTTTGTGTATTTGTACCGTTCTGTTTTTAATACAATGGGTATCTGGCTTGTATTAAGCCTCGGTTTTACCGCCGCGTTGGTTGTATATATTGTTACCCTTGCTGTTGCTTTATTTGTATCTTTAATTGTGTTAGCTGCGCAGCATAATTAGGCTGTTTCCAGATCGAGAAGAATCTTTTTAATTTTTAAACCGCCTGCGTATCCCGTCAGACTTCCGTCGCTTCCGATTACTCTGTGACATGGTATAATAATCGCAACTGGATTTTTGTTATTTGCCATGCCGACAGCCCGGCATGCTTTTGGGTTTCCAACCGCGGCGGCTAACTGCGCGTAACTGCGTGTTTCGCCAAATGGAATATTTTTAAGCGCTTCCCACACTTTAATTTGAAAATCAGTGCCATGAAGCAAAAGCGGCAGATTAAATATTCTTCGTTTTTTATTAAAATATTCGCTGAGTTGTTTTACCGCCTCTTTTAACAGTGAACTTTCGCCTTTTTTAAAATCAGCCGGTATTTTAGTCTTTAAAAATGAAACATTGCATATTTTTTCGCCTTCTTCTGCGATAAAAAGGTTACAAAATTTATTATTAAAAAGTATAAAATTTTTCATATGATTAGTGTAACACATTTATTTATTTATGGTTATAAATTCAGAAACTATTAACCATGGAGGTTTATATGAAGAGGTTAACGATTTCCTTAATTATTATCGCTTTGATTGCGGGTTCAATTTCCGCTCAGCCGATAAAAGACGCGAGAAGCGAAGCAGCCGGTCCTCAAGCGGGTAATCGTCAGGAAAGAGCAATTCGCCCTGAAGCGCAAAATCTTCAGAATCAGGCGAATAATGTAACCGTGGAAGGAACATTAAAATTGGAAAAAGGTTTTGTCGCAGTGGAAAACGGCGATAATGTATATCTTGTTCCGATGTTGAACCGCTATATTGGTTTCATCGGCGGTCTTAAAGAAGGCGCGAAGGTTACTGTGGAAGGACGCGGATTCAAGAACATGATCCAGCCTGTAAAGCTCGACATTGACGGAAAAGCTTACGACTTTTTTGTTCCCATACATGGACAGCAGACCTTTAAAAAGCAAAGCTTTGATAATCGAAGAGACACAAGGCATGGATATGGTCCTGATCGTAAAAATTTCTCTCATGGCAAAAAACACGCGCATGACAGAAACGGCTGCAGAGGCAGATAGACGCAAGGGGCTTATGTTGATATTCCCGCCGGGAAACGGCGGGATTTTTTTATTTAAATAAATGCCGCTTTAAACTGCTCTTTTACTTCGTTAAATACTTCTACAATTAACGGATCGAACATTTCACCAGTGCTGTCCATAATAATATTTACAGCTTCTTCGGGAGAGAAAGGGTCTTTATACGGACGTTTGGAAACAAGAGCGTCATACACATCGACAACCGCCATAATGCGTCCATGCAATGGAATGTTTAAACGATCCAGTCCTCGCGGATAACCCTTTCCGTCCCAGCGTTCATGATGAGAACCTGCGAATAATTTAGCGTTAGTCAGGAACTCAACATTGCTTCCCACGTGTAAAGCCATTTGATCTATAATTCGTTCTCCTTGAATAGAATGTGTTTTCATGATCTCGTATTCTTCGGTTGTTAATTTACCCGGCTTATTAAGAATAGCGTCAGGAATTGCGATTTTTCCTACATCATGTAAACGCGCTGAAGAGCAGAGTAAATCTAAATCCATTACAGATAACTCTTCGGCATAAACTTTTCGAATTATCATTGCATCAATTAGAATTCTAATATATGTTGTTGTGCGTTCTATATGGTTGCCTGTTCCTTCATCGCGGTTTTCTATCATGTCTGCGATAACGGATACCATACTGTTCTGTAATTTTTGTAATTGTACTGTCTTCTGATGAAGAAGAGATGTCCGTTCGCGGATTACTTCGTCGATCTCAAGATGTGTTTTAATACGGTTTATCAATACAGGCGGAGAAAACGGTTTTGTAATAAAATCAATTACGCCAAGCTGAAACCCGCGCGCTTCCACATCGGAATCTGTCATGGCGGTAAGAAAAATTACCGGAATATCCGCAAGCGCGGCGTTATTTTTTATACGCTTCAGCGCTTCAAAGCCGTCCATCTCCGGCATTTCGATGTCTAGAAGAATTATATTAGGAACCACCTTTTCGATAAGCGCGAACATTTTTGAAGCCGACGGCATAGTCATAACCTTGTACTGTCCTTTCAATACCTCATTGGCAATAGTCAGATTAATTTCATTATCGTCTACAACGAAAACTGTTTTCTGCATTTTTTATCTCCTTTATGGGCATATTATTTGATCTGTATTCGGTTAAATGCGCGATGTTTACTCGTAATATTATCACGAAATTTGGATAAAATCAAGGATTTAACCAGTATTTAATTATTATTTGTTCATTGATCTAAAAAATTAATGATTTTATTCAATTATTGATTTATAATGAAAGTGTAAACAATTAAAAGAGAGGAGTAATAATTATGAAAAACGAGAAAGTTTTTTTTAAATGCCAGCATTGCGGAAACATCATCACTTATGTTCATAACGCTGGTCCTGTTGTAATCTGCTGCGGCGAGAAAATGCAGGAAATAAAACCAAACACATCTGACGGCGCGAAAGAAAAGCACGTGCCTGCGGCGGTACGCGAAGGAAATAAATTAAAAGTCACAGTAGGCAGCGCCGCTCATCCGATGACCGAAGAGCACCACATTGCGTGGATCATCGCCGCAGAAGGCGACAGAACACAGCGCGTTACATTGCAGCCGACAGGCGCTCCTTCAGCGGAGTTTGTTGTATGTGACGGACCTGTTACCGTTTACGCATATTGCAATTTGCACGGGTTGTGGGTTACGGAGATTTAAACAGAACCGGAGTCAGTTTCGCCGGATGGATGTCCGGCGGCTCCGGCTTTTAACCTTGTTAATATTTTACAAAGCCCCAGTAGTAAAAATGAAAATCCTATAAAACCAATGGTGATTATAAGTATCCATAATCCGACCATTCCGAAACCATAGGTTTCATAATCTAGAAAGAAATACGGAAATTTCGCGGCTCCTTTATTATATCTGTATAATCCGCCCAGAGCTTTATATACAGCCGTATATGCGACATAAAAAATCGGGAACAAAGCCCATGTAAACGGATACCACCATTTATATAAATTTTTCTTTTCAAAAAATAAAAAATCCCCAAACATCAATAATGGAACCGCGACATGAAGCAATATACTGTCCAGCGATTCTTTTCGCGTACTGTCAGCCATATCCATAGTCGGTTTTAACACAAAATTATATATAAAAAATGTTAATAAGATTGAAACTAAAGCCATTCCTTTGAAAAAGATATATATTTTTTCTTTAGAATTACCTTGTTTTATTTCACGAGCTAATGTTATGCCCGCCAAAATCACGCACAACAAATTGCTTTGAATTGTGAAATACGCGATTGTTGACGCTATATTTGATTTCTGAGCATTGTTTATTATACCGATCCCCGCGCAAATTATTAACGCCGCGTTAATTGTAACGCGTATTATTTTCTGAGAATTAATTGTTAATAATTTATTTTTTATTTCCATATTTTATTACCTTGTGTCCATTTTATTTTGTTTTTAAATAGGTGTCAATTAAGGAGGGAAGAAGCTGACGATTGTTTTATTACGCTGTATAGATTTTGATCGGTTCAGTTTTAAATTACGTGCCGCACTGCGGCACGAATCACGCCGCTTTCCACAATAAAATCATCCCATCTACCCCTTGCCAAAAAATCAAACACGTACTATACTAGTGTTAAGGAGAATATAGAATATGCAAATTGCTGATGTTGATTCAAAAATTATAGAAATGCGTAAGACAAAAGTATTATTAGATAGTGATGTCGCTTCATTGTATGGCGTAGAGACGAAACGAGTAAACGAAGCGGTAAAAAATAATCAAGACAAATTTCCAAAAGGTTATATAATTGCTATAAATAAAAAGGAGAAATCTGAACTGGTCGAAAATTTCGACCGGTTCGATTCGCTAAAACATTCAACTGCTCCAATTAAAGCTTTTACCGAAAAAGGCTTATATATGCTTGCCACTATACTTAAAAGTCCCCAAGCGGCAAAGACAACTCTTGCAATAATTGAAACATTTACAAAAATCCGTGAGTTAACAAGAACTATTGGTGAATTAGCCAATAAATCAACAAAAGAAGAAAAGCAGCCGCTAATGCAAAAAAGTGGAGAAATAATTTCAGATATTTTAGGTGATTCGTTAAATGTATCAGAAACAGAGATTACATTCGAGATTAATCTGGCTGTAATGAATATTAAACATACAGTCAAAAGAAATAAATCAAAAATGCCTGGTTCAAGAATTAATAAATCAATTAAAAAGAAGCCGTAAATCGCCTAAACTTATCAGTTCTACTAATTCATTACGTATTGCATGGCGTATTTAGTAATTCGTGTTAACTTTCTTCACCCATCCCAACCTCCATAATTGACATCTCGTCAATACCATGCGAGAATTAACAAATAACATAAATATATATAACGTAGTTTTAAAGGAGTAATTATGGGATTAATTAAAGCGTTAGCCGGAGCTGTGGGAGGTACTTTTGCGGATCAGTGGCTTGAGTTTTTTGTTTGTGAAAGTTTGGATGCGGATGTGCTTGCGGCGAAGGGTCAGAAAAGAACAAGTAAAAGAAGCAGTAATACCAAGGGTGAAGATAATATTATTTCAAACGGATCAGGTATTGTTGTAAATATGGGGCAGGCTGCGGTTATTATCGATAACGGTCGTGTTATGGAATTTTGCTCCGAAGAAGGTCATTACACTTACGATCAATCAAGCGAGTCAAGTGTTTTCTACGGAGGGCTGGATAAAGGCATTGTCGGAATTTTCAAAAGTATTGGCGAACGGTTTAAACACGGCGGAAGTCCTGGGAAAGATCAGCGTATTTACTACTTCAATACAAAAGAAATAATCGGTAATAAATACGGCACTCCTAATCCGATTCCGTATTTAGTAATCGATCCTAACATCAATTTGCGTCTAACTATCAGTCTTAGAGCGAACGGCGAATATTCATTCAGAATGATAAATCCGCTTTTGTTCTATTCAAATGTTTGCGGAAATGTGGATGGTCTCTACAAAAGAGATCAAATTGACAGCCAGTTAAAAAGCGAAATTATAACTGTTCTTGGTCCTTCGCTGGCGAAACTTGGCAGCGGAATGGAATATCACGAGATTTCTTTTCATACAGATAAACTTGCTGAAATTCTAAACGAAGCTCTCAGCAATAAATGGAGAGATGTCCGCGGTATAGAAATTGTCAACTTTGGAATTACTTGTACTGCTTCGGCGGAAGATGAAAAAAAGATAAAAGATCTTCAATCTGCCGCTGTTATGCGCGATCCTACGATGGCTGCTGCGTCTCTTGTTAACGCTCAGGGTGACGCGATGCGCGCGGCAGCAAATAATTCCGCCGGAGCCATGACGGGTTTTATGGGTATGGGAATGGCGGCTCAGGCGGGAGGGATGAATCCTCAGGCGCTTTTTCAGATGGGAGCGCAACAATCCGCGCAACAGCAGGCCGCGCCGCAGAATGCAGGCGGTTGGGCGTGTCCGTGCGGTCACAGCGGCAACACTGGAAAGTTCTGCGCTGACTGCGGACAGCCTGCGCCGGCTGCGGGCTGGGTTTGCTCGTGCGGTCACGGCGGAAATACAGGCAAGTTCTGCGCTGATTGCGGAAAACCCGCGCCAAGCGGCGATTGGACATGCTCATGCGGTCACGGCGGTAATACAGGAAAATTTTGCGGCGACTGCGGTAAACCAAAACCGTGATGAATTTTATTATTGGGAATGATCAATGGAAATAAAAGAATATAAATGCCCAAACTGCGGCGGCGCGGTTCAGTTTGACAGTTCAACTCAAAATATGAAATGCCCTTACTGTGACGCTGAATTTGAGATTGCGGCTTTGGAAGAGTATCAGAAAGAACTTGCAATCCCGGAAAAAGATCAATTTGGCTGGGAAGGAAAAACAGATTTAAAAGAATGGGACTCGGAAGAGTTAAACGATCTTACTCAAGGGTCTTGCCCTTCATGCGGCGCGGTGCTGTTAGGCGATAAAAACACGGCGGCGATGATCTGCCCAAACTGCGGCAATACGCAGATTGTGTTGCGCCGTCTTACAGGATTATTAAAACCCGATTACATTATTCCGTTTAAACTGGATAAGAATGCCGCAGCGGACGCTTTAAAAAATTTCTATAAAGGAAAACGGCTTCTTCCTGATTGTTTTAATAATGAAAATCGTATTAACAGTATTCAAGGTGTATATCTGCCGTTCTGGCTTTTTGACGCAAGCGCCAACGGACATATTCGTTTTAAAGGCATCAGAACAAAAACGTGGAACGACTCAAAGTACAATTATATTAAAACTGATTATTATTCCATTGTGCGGGATGGAAGCATGAAATTTGAAAAGGTTCCTGTCGACGGATCTGTAAAAATGGACGATGACTATATGGATGCGATAGAACCTTTTAATTATTCTGATATAAAAGATTTTGAGACAGCTTTTCTTTCCGGTTATATTGCGGAGAAATACGATGTTGACGCTGAAGGCAGTAAGGAAAGAGCGGTAAAACGGATAAAAAAAACTGTAGAAAACGAATTTAGAGCGTCTGTTACAGGATATGCGTCTGTCACTGTTGAAAAATCCGCGGTTAATGCGCAAGACGGCAAAGTAAGTTACAGTTTACTGCCGGCGTGGATTCTGAATACTAAATATAAAAAAGAAAATTACATGTTTCTTATGAACGGTCAGACAGGCCGCCTGGTCGGGAGCTTACCGGCTGATGCGGGTAAATTATGGAAATACAGGCTATTATTTGCCGGTATTTTTGGCTCGGTATTTACGCTGATTATTCAGGCTTTGCGAATTTTTGTTTAGGAGTTTTTATGATAAAGAACGTGTTAAAATATTATTTGTTTATTTCAATAATGCTTCTTGCCGTTCCCGCGTTTGCGCAGACAAGAATTGTTGATAATGCCGGTTTATTAAACGCAGGCGAGAAATCGGCTCTAACTTCTCTTATCGATTCCATTTCAATAAAATACGATTTTGATTTAGTTATTGTAACAGAAAAAAGTATCGGTACCGTAATGCCTGTGGATTACGCGGATGATTTTTTCGATTATAACGGTTACGGTCTGGGACAGGACAGAGACGGCTGTCTTTTCCTTCAGGTTACCGGAGACAGGGATTACTGGTTCAGTACATCCGGCAGAGGTATAAATGTTCTAAACAGAGCGGCGTTTAACAAGCTTGAAGCTGACGCGGTAAAACATCTTCGCGAAGGGAATGCCTATCAAGCCTATAATTCCTTTCTTGTTAATTGGGAAAAATTTCTTGCGCTTGATGTAAAAGGCAGACGATACAATTTTATTGAACAATGGAATATTGTTATAATGATTATTGCATGGGCTGTCGCTTTTGGCATAGGATTTATAGTTGTTTTAGTCTGGAAAAAAGGAATGAACACCGTTTTTGCGCAAACTCAGGCGGGGGCTTATGTCGTTCCCGGCAGTCTTACATTTAATATTAAAAAAGACACTTTTCTTTATAGTACGGTTTCAAGAACCGCGCGGGAAACGGACACCGGTTCAAGCGGCGGAGGAGGAAGAAGCCACACTAGTTCATCAGGAAGAAGTCACGGCGGCGGAGGAGGGAAGTATTAATTTATTAATAAATGTTGTATAATTGAATAAAGGAGTAGTTAAATATGTTTGATACTCACATTCTTCTTATCATTGCTTTAATCCTTCTTACAACAAAAGCGTTTTCCATTGCTATGAAGCGTATCCATATGCCGCAAGTTATAGGCGCATTAATTGCAGGTGTTTTACTGGGTCCTGCAGTTTTCAATCTTATCGATCCAAATACCGATATGTACAAACCGATTTCTGTAATTGCCGAGTTTGGAGTTATTTTACTGCTTTTTGCCGCCGGATTGGAAACAGACTTCAGGCAGTTAAAAGGCGTGTTAAAACCTGCTCTTTTAGTATCAATTCTGGGTGTAGTTGTGGCGTTAGGCGGCGGATTTGGCTTGGCGGTTTTATTCAGTAAAACGCTTGGGCTTTCGATGTTTCAAAGTTTCTTTATCGGCGTTGTTATTGCGTCAATGTCAACCAGCATCACGGTAGAAACTCTTTCCGAAATGGGAAAACTAAAAACAAAAACGGGAACCGCGCTTTTAGGCGCGTCTGTGTTTGATGATATTTTAGTTATAGTGGTACTGGCTGTTACTTTGGGCGT
>WQSF01000012.1 GCA_009788065.1 Treponema sp. | reverse complement strand
GAAGGTACCGCAAATAATATTTATAAAAAAATATTAACAAAAATTGAATTAATAGAAAATGAGAAAATTAAAACAAAACAATGCCAGGAATTAAAAGATATTGGCATTTATGACGTATTTGAAATCGTAATTAACCCATGGAAAGTTTATTATAAAATTGCCGAAGAAAACAACAAAGCTTATATTTTATTTATATTAGACGGACGGCGAAACATCGAAGAAATTTTAATATCAAAAATAATTGATAAAAAGATATAACACCAGATACCCGCAGGCACTGGGTGTAAGAAATAGGAAGAGGAAGATCAACCACGTAGGTCTTAATTACAGTCTTTCCAGTTCCTGACGCGACTTAATGCCTGTTTTATCATACACGCAGCAAAGAATGTTTCCGACTGTACGGACGCTTATGCTGAGTTTTAAGGCGATTTCTTTGTTTGATAGTCCTGTTTTTACAAGCGTAAAAATTTCGGCTTCGCGTTTTGTCAGCATACTGGTAACACTTGTAATGGTGTTGAGTTTCATTTGAGCGGTTTCGTCAATGCTGATAATGCCTGAAAGCGCGCTAAGGATCGCTTTTTCAAGATCCTGTTTATCGCGGTTTTTTGTGATATACGCTTTCACTCCAAGGCTTAAGGCAGCGCTGACATGGCCGTAATCATCAAACGCCGTATAGACAGCGACAAGAGGCTGTTTTATATTCTGTTCCTTTAGCCATCGAATTATATCCAAGCCCCAGCCGTCTTCAAGCTGAATATCCAAAATTAAAATATCTATACCGGTTTTTAGAGACGGTATTTTTTTCTTTGCCGAGGCAAGAGATGAGGCTGTTTCAATTACATTCCAACTGCCTGTATTGGAAAAATACGAATTAAGGCTGTCCATAACAATCGGATGATCTTCTATAATAAATATATTCTTCATTATTTACTCGCTGTCGTTAATTATATTGGGAAGGGTAATTAATTCAATTCGTACCATAAACCCGTTTTGGCTTTCGCTGATAAAATCTATATTTGCGCCTATAATTACGGCTCTCTGCCTGAGGCTCATCATGCCGAGCCCGTCTTTCTTTGAATTTTCGACAAATCCCTCTCCGTCATCTGAAACGCAAATCAGGATATTTCCGTTATTACGCCTTGCGACAAGCAGAGCTTTATGCGCGCGCGAATGTTTTTCTATATTTGTAAAACATTCCTGAACCATGCGGTAAAGATGGAGCTTGTGTTCCGCGCTCAGGTTTGAAAATAAAAGTTCGTTTTCAATAAAACAACTGCATTCCAATCCTGTTCTTTTTGCGAATTTATTACAGATGTCGGCGAACAGATCGTTCAATGAAAGACGCGAAAAATCTGGAGGCATCATTTCTACGCAGATAGTTCTTATCTGATCGGCGGCGGACATTCCAAGAACCTGCGGCAATACGCTGTCATGGAGTTCGCGCGCGATACGAAGCCGCTCCATTTCCATCCCTTCAATTACCTGATGAGAAAAAGCGAGGCTTAGGCGCTCGTTCTTCTGCGCGCGTCTTTTGGCAAAATACAGATAACTCAATAAGAGCATGAGAAAAGTTATAACAAAAACAAAAAGCCACATCAGGTCAAAATAAAAACGAGCTTCTCCGTACATTACACAATTATAACATGATATGGTATAATTTAATATGCGCAAAATTATTTTAATGCTTTTTTTCAGTTTCGCGGGAGCCGCTTTAAATATATTTCTTAACAGGATATTTGCCGTAAGCGGGATTGGGCTTCCGCTTTACCTTGATACAATTTTAACAATAGCGGTTACTTTAATCGGCGGGCTTTTTTGGGGTTGTCTGACAGGTGCTCTTACAAATATTGCAGGGCATACGCTCAATTTTTGGGGATGGGAAGGTTATCTTTTCATGCTTTGCAGTATTGTTACCGCAGTTATAACATGGAAATTTATCCGAATTTTTCCTGTCGAATTGAATTTTTCCGGTAATAAAAAAAGTTCTGATATATTAAATTATTCCAAAAGCCGGCAGTTGGAAAAAGTTATGAATAATTTTTTTGTTCTTACGCTCCTTTCATTTGTTTTGTGTTTTGCGATGAGCATATTGGGCGGGCTTATTTCATTTTTAATTAATATTTTAAGAGCGCAGACCGAAGGAAGCGCGGTTTTTAATCCCGCGTCACAGCCTTCAGGTTTTTATTCCGGTCTTCCGCTTATCTTAAGAGAAATTATTTCCCGCATCCCGATTAATATTATCGATAGAATTATTTCGGTTTTCGCCGGTTTTACGATCGCATGGGTAGCCGGAAAGATTATTAAAAAATTTAAAAAACCTTCTTCAGCTACTTCGTCTTCATGATTTCCACGCCGTTCCAGTCGGCGGGCGGAGGAGACGATGCGTATTCGGCGCATCTTTTATAAAGATTGTCCGCGTTAAAGTCGCCGTTTAAATGCGTAAGAACTTCTTTAAATTTAGCGGCGGCTTCGCCGAATGAACGAGTGTAGTAGAGTTTCATTCCCGAATTGTGTATTTGCCACGCTTTCTGCTCCGCAGGCGATAGGGACGCTGTTTTTTTAACAGTAAATATTCTAACGCCTTTTGTTTTACCTTTTACGGCGACAGTGTCAAGAAGACGGTAACTGAGACCCGCGCTCGGCGCTTTAATCCTAAGCTCTTCAAACAGGCTTTCAGATATTAATAAATCGGAATGGTATGTTTTTGTAAGCCCTTCCATGCGCGACGCGAGGTTTACAGCGTCTCCGATTACCGTATAATCCATTTTGCGCTCACTGCCGATATTGCCGACGGTTACTTCGCCGAAGTTGATACCCACGCCGATTTTAAATTCGCATTTACCCAGACGGCGCTGGTTATTGTTAAATTCAGAAATCGCGTCGATCATTTCAAGACCGGAAAACACAGACTGTAAGGCGTCATCTTCATGTTTTTCAGGCGCGCCCCATATAGCCATGATCGCGTCACCTATGTATTTGTCTACGATTCCCTTCCTGTTGTAAATTATTTCCACCTGCCCTGAGAAATAACGGTTAAGAGAGCTAACCAAATCATCAGGCGCCATTCCTTCAGAAATTGTCGTGAAAGAGCGGATATCTGAAAATAAAATTGCGAGTTTTCTGTTGTCGCCGACAAGCATTTTTTCAGGCGAGGCGAAAAATTTTTCTATTACATTGTTTGGGACGTATTTTTGGAAAATCTGGCGTATACGTTCTTCTTTTTTTCCTGACAGAACAGCGTCAAACGCATAACGTTTCATCTGGGAATACGCCCTGTCAAGCTCTTCTGTCATTTTATTGAATGTCTGCGCAAGAACGCCTGTTTCGTCATTGTATTCAACGTCAACTTTTGCCGACAAGTCGGAAGTCTGAATAATGGAATCCATTGACCCTGCGATACGTTTTAGCGGCTCTGTGAGTCGGCGGGTTATCAGCAAAAGCAGAAGCGCTGCGGCGATTACGGCTGCGCCGAGAGTAATAAATGTCTGTATTGTAATTTTTTTTGCGTCGGCAAAAAAAACATTCTCTTTTTCGGTTATTAAGATATGCCAGTCAAAAGGGGTAAAATAAAATGATTGAAAAATTCGCTTTTCCGCGCCTATTACCGCTGTCTGCAAGCCCTGGTTTTCCCTGCCGAGAAAGCTCAAAAGCTCCCGCGTTTCAGAAGGTTGAAGGTTTAAGTTTGAGGTTGACATGGCGAGACTGCCCCGGTTGTCTACAGCGAAAATAATTTCGGTATCACTTAGAAGAATGCTGCGCCCGTAATTTTCCACGGCTTTTTTCGCGGCGTCCACCATTTCAGGTCTTCCGGCATAATTGTTGTCAACCAGAAGCGTCCATTGGTTATTTGCGTATTTTTCAAGTTCTCCGAGTTTAAAACCAAGGAGCTGCCTGGCAAGACGCGTGATTCCGTTGACCGCCTGAAAATACGAAGACACCTCCGCCAGAACCAGCGGAACTATGATCAGAGGCAGTATCACAAGGAACATTTTCAACCGTATTTTCATTGATTAATTCTAGTTAAATTGGCAAAATTCCTCAAGAGGGGCAAATTATTTTCCGATATCAAATGTATGAAACGTTATAGTATTAAGTGTTTGCCGGGATGTACAGAGTACATCGATATTTTAAAAGAGCTGGACAGCGAATATCTTGTTCGTTTTACACGTAACAACAACGGAAGCATTAAGACGACAGAAGAAACAATTACAAGGCATCTTTTTAATATCTGCGTACAAACCGGTTACCTGAACCCGATGACAGAAGGCTCTGTCGCTTAACAGCCGTGCTTTGGTTTGAAGATATCGAATTCTGGGAGAATTTCGCCCCCATCATGTTTGATGACGCTCACTGGAGCGAAGTTCCCTCCGTCGCCGATGCTGTAACAAGGCTGTCAAATTTTAATCTTTACGGCGAAACATCATCAGAAAACTGGAGAGAACCTTTGGATGCAGCTCCGAAGGTTCTTGATCTTTGCTGCGGTCTCGGTCGGATCAGCTCCGAGCTGGCGCGTATGGGCTTTACTGTAACAGGCGTTGATATAACTGAAAGTTTTTTAAACGCCGCTATAGAAGACGCAAAATACGAAAAACTTGACATTGAATATATCAAATCGGACGCAAGGGATTTTGTACGCCCGGGATACTTTGACACGATAGTTAATCTTTATATTTCTTTTGGATATTTTTCCGATCAGGACGATGATTTAAAGATTTTATGCAATGTGTATGAATCTTTAAAAAAAGACGGCGTTTTTATTATTGAAACGCTTGGAAAAGAAATTGCTGTACGTGATTTTATCGAAGCCGAATGGTTTGAACGCGCCGGCGCCACATTGCTGACGGAATACGAACCTGTTGATTCATGGACATTTCTTAAGAATCGCTGGATTATTATAAAAGATAATAAAAGACTGGAAAAGATTTTCGTTCAAAGACTGTACAGCGCGTCTGAACTGCGCGCGTTATTGCAAAAAGCCGGTTTTAAAAACATCAATATTTACGGCGACTGGGACGAAAGCCCGTACGACCAGTGCGCAAACAAACTTATCGCAGTTTGCAGAAAATAAAAACGCGCGCTATTATTAGCGAATGAGTAAATATATTTTATCTTTGGATCAGGGGACGACAAGTTCCAGAGCGATTTTATTTGATCATGAACAGAAAATTGCCGCGCTGGAACAAAAAGAATTCCCTCAGATTTATCCGCGCGAAGGATGGGTTGAACATGATCCGATGGATATATTTTCCACTCAGTATAATACGATAACGGACATTCTTGCAAAAAAAAATATTAAAGCGCGAGATATAGCCGCCATCGGCATTACAAACCAGCGGGAAACAACAATCCTTTGGGATAAAAATACAGGTCAGCCGGTTTTTAACGCAGTTGTCTGGCAGTGCAGAAGAACTTCCGGTATTGTCGATCAGTTAAGAAAAGACGGGCTTGGCGATTACATCACAAAAACAACGGGATTAATTCCAGACGCTTATTTTTCCGGGACAAAAATTAAATGGATTTTAGATAATGTGAAAGGAGCGCGCGATCGCGCCAAAAATGGCGAAATACTTTTCGGCACTGTCGATACATGGCTTATCTGGAAACTGACAGACGGCGCGGCGCATGTAACGGATTACACAAACGCGAGCAGAACAATGCTTTTTGATATTCACAAGCTCGACTGGGATGACAAATTGCTGGAAGCTCTGGACATTCCGCGCGCCGTACTGCCTGACGTAAAGCCGTCAGGTTCTGTATTCGCGAACGCTGTGATTAACGGCGTTGAAATCCCGATTGCAGGTAACGCGGGAGATCAGCAGGCCGCGCTGTTCGGTCAATGCTGTTTTGACAAAGGAGAGGTAAAATGCACCTACGGCACGGGATGTTTCCTTTTGATGAACACAGGCGTGACAGCTGTAGAAAGTAAAAACGGTTTGATAACCACAATCGCCGCGGGTTTTGACAGCAATGTTCATTACGCTTTGGAAGGTTCGGTTTTCACCGGAGGGGCTGTCATCCAGTGGCTGCGCGATGAAATGCGTTTATTAACGGACAGCGCGGACAGCGAATATATTGCCGGTAAAGTTGACGATACAGGAGGCGTATATCTTGTTCCTGCCTTTACCGGTTTAGGCGCGCCTTATTGGGATATGTACGCGCGCGGCTGTATTGTAGGAATAACCCGCGGCACAAAACGCGCGCATATTATCAGGGCGGCGCAGGAATCGATCGCCTATCAGGTAATGGATTTATTAAAAGCGATGGAGACAGATATCGAATTAAAAATGTCAGAGTTGAAAGTTGACGGCGGCGCAAGCAGGGATAAATTTCTTATGCAGTTCCAATCCGATATTTGCGGCGCGGATATAATCCGCCCTGTAGTCAGAGAAACTACCGCTTTGGGCGCCGCCTGCCTTGCCGGAATAACGATCAATTTCTGGAAGGATCAAAACGAGATAAAAAGCCGCTGGCAGCAAGACACAGTCTTTACGCCTTCCATGGAAACCGAAAAACGCGCCGATTTAATTAAAAACTGGCATAAAGCCGTAGAGCGCAGCCGGGGTTGGGCGGAATAAGGATCATTTAGAGGAGCTTCTCGTTCATAATATAAATTGTATATTATTTCTCCTGCTTTTTATTAATTGTCGAGGATTTACTTTTAGTATCAATATTTTTTTCAGTATCTTGTTTTCCCAATATATACGCGCGCTCAATTAGATATGTTACAGCGCATACGGCATTATCATTTTTTCCAAATATTTTTTCACCAATTTTCCATAATTTTTCTACGGTTTTGGTAGTCTCAATAGTTGTTTTAATTTTTTCAATATCCATATGTACTTCCTTTGTTATAATAATATTATCATAATATAAAAAGAAAGAAAATCGTCCATACTACAACCCCGTCCGCCTTATAAAACAGTTTATACTTGCAAAGCCCCGGCAGGACTTCCGATGATCCTTCGCAGGCATAAATTGCCTGACAAACCGGTATATTGATTATTTTTTCGATTTATACTATTACATTATATATATCATGAAGTATTTAAATCCTGCCAATCTTGCCATCATTGCCTGTCCCGGCGGGGAAACCTTCGCCAATGAAGTTATCAAGCATCTTGCCCATAAATACCGCCATAGCAGAAAGCAAATGGTGGAAGAATTATGCAAACACTACAATCTTACGGAAGATCAGGCGGATCTTCAAATCGACCTGATTAATAAAATCGTAACGCGCGGAAGCGGTTCCCAGAGCGGAAACGGCGTGAATAACGGTCCTTTTAAGGTTCCAGTCAAATTTACCATGTTTCCAAACGGAGAATTAAAGTCAGAAATCGAAGAATCCATCCGAGGAAAGGATGTTTATATCTTTCAGGATGTGGAAAACCACTATCCTGTCAAATTTTCAGGCGGCGTGGTTTATAATCTTTCCATAAACGATCATTTAATGACAATTTATGTCACTGTAGACGCTGTAAGACAGGCGGGCGCCGAGCGTATCACCCTTGTTATTCCGAATTACCCGTACGCCAGACAACACAAAGCAAAGGGCAGGGAAGGGCTTACCGCAAGCAGGATAGGAAAAATCTTTGAAAGCCTCGGTGTGAACCAGATTATTACGCTGGATATTCATTCCAGGGACATTATGAACGCGTTTGATAAGGTTCGCCTGGAAAATCTTCACGCAAGTTATCAGATAATTCAAACATTAACCAAAATGGACGGAATTTTAAACGATGATTTTGTCGTTGTTTCCCCTGACACCGGAGCCGTAGACCGTAATAAATTCTACGCTTCTTCGTTAAAAAAACCGCTTGCGCTGCTTTACAAAGAAAGAGATTATTCCAAGCTTGCAAGAGACGCGACTCAGTCCAATATTTCGCAGATACGCCTTTTGGGGAGTGTGGAAGAAAAAACCGTTTTTATGGCGGACGATCTTCTTGGAACGGGCGGCACATTGATAAAAGGTATGAGGCTTTTAAAGGAAAACGGCGCGCGCAGGATTATTTGCGCGATTTCCCTGCCTCTTTTTTCTGGGAATGCAATCGCCCATTTTGACGAAGCGTATAACGAAGGGCTTTTTTACCGAATGATCGGCACAAACGCAGTCTATCAGGAAGAGGTTATAAACCGCGAATGGTATGTAAATGTCAATATTTCGCGCCTTTTCGCGCATGTAATTTCCCGTCTGCACCAAAATCAATCGGTTTCTAGTCTTCTTGATAATGCCGGTATCATAAACCGCCTGCTTTCCCAGACAATGGCGAGCGAATCGCAGAACGAACTGCCTTTTCAAGCTTCGGAAGAACAATAAAAAAACCGTGCGTTCTCGGCGCACGGTTTTTTCAACTCACTTGAATTAATTGTAAGTGATTATTTCTTTGCTTTTGCTTTTTTTACTTTAGATTTTGTTTTTGCGGCTGGTTTTTTCGCAGGTTTTTTAATTGCTGTCTTTTTTGCGGCTGCTTTACCGGTGGTTTTCTTTTTCTGCTTGGCGTATTTCCTGTTAAGATTAGCCTGATAATCGCAGCACTCTGAGCATAAGGTGTAGCCTTTTTTAACTTTTCCACCGCACCTCGGGCATTTTCCCTTCTTGATGCGCTCGTTGTACCTGTCTTTTCGCTGTTCGTTGATTTCTTCTCTGTGAGCTTCGCGGTACTTTCTCTGTCTTTCCCTGTTGGCAAGACGGGTTTTTGCGTCTGTCATTCGATTACTCCTTTTTGTATGATATAATCCAAGTATAGTACATTATTTATTTTTTGTATATAGTATATTATTATTTATTGTAGTTAGGAATATACATGTCTGCAAATTTTGTCATAAATAAACATTTTAATGGTTTCTCTTTTGACACGAGAGCCAAATTATTCTTTATTCTGTTACTTACCGTTCTAGTTTTCATGGTAGATGAAATAATTCCGGCTGTATGCATGCTGTTATGCTTCATTGCCGTCCGTTTTGCGGCAGGAATTCCTTTTCGCGGATTAAAATTCATAAAAAATCTTACATTGTTAGCGGCATTTATTATTTTAATGCAGATGATTTTCGGTCCGGGCGAAAATTACGCTTATTTTTTCAAGCTCGAAGGGTTAATTCTCGGTCTTGTGATTGTCTGCCGCCTTGCCGCCCTATTTGTCCTTCTGCCTATGCTGACGGAAACCACGCCGCCTTCGGGAATCGCCTCGGGTCTTTGCGCTCTTGGTTTAAATTACCGCCTGTCTTTTATTATTACAACGGCGTTTAACATGATCCCTTCGTTTAAGGATCAGGCGCTTGTGATTCAGGACGCGCAGAAATTGCGCGGAATGCGCGCTTTTGAACGCCGTATTTTCAACCTGAGAGCCTATACAGGCCTTGTAACTCCTTTAATGTTAGGCGCAATGAGAAAGGCGCAATGTTCCTCCGTAGCCATGGATTTAAGGGCTTTCGGCGCCCATAAAACAAGGACATGGCTTTCCAAACCGGTGATGAAAGGGCGCGATTTTGTTCTTTGCGCGGTTAGTATTATTTTTTTCGCTTGTATGATTCAATTTAATTATAAATGAGCATTGTCGATTTTAATGATGTCAGCTTTATATACCCCCGTTCAAGGAAAAAAGCGCTCGACGGAGTGACTATTTCCATAGAAAAGGGCGAATTCCTTGCCGTGATGGGCGAAGCAGGTTCGGGAAAGAGCGCTTTTTGCAAATTAATTAACGGCGTAATCCCACTGCTTTCAGGCGGCAGGCTGTCAGGTACCGTAATTTCGGACGGCATCCGCGCGGACAAATCTACAGTGCCGCAGATGGCTATTAAAGTCGGCTTGGTGATGGATGATCCTGACGCTCAGTTATTCACTTCGTCCGCACGCGAAGAAGCCGCATTCGGTCCTGAGAACCTTCTTCTGCCGCCTGAAGAAATCGAAAAGCGGATTGAATACGCGCTAAACGCTGTCGGTTTAAAAGGTTTTGACGATAGAAACCCCGCAAGTCTTTCGGGCGGCGAAAAACAGCGCCTTGTAATCGCGGCAGCCCTTGCCATGAAGTGCGGTATACTTGTCCTTGACGAACCTCTCTGCCGCCTTGATCCCAAAGGAGCCGTTGACGTAATGAACGTCTTAAAAGACATTCAGAAAAACAGCAGGATTACCGTTATAATGTCATCGCATAACAGCGGACTTATGGCAAAATACGCGGACAGGGTCTGTATTCTGAAAAACGGTAAGATCGCCGCGCTTGATTCAGCGGAAATAATTTTTTCAAACGCTGAACTGCTGGAAAGTAACGGGATACAATCACCTGAAATTGTAAATGAATTTTTTCTCACAGAGAGCGCAGAGAACGCAGAGTCAGGGGGAGAGAAGAGTATAGAACCAAACTCCTTATTAGCGTCCTGCGCGATAAAAATTTCCAATTTAAATTTTAAATATCCGACCGGAACAGGTATTAGCAATCTTAACCTGTCAATTAACGAAGGGGATTTTGCCGCGTTAATCGGCGATAACGGATGCGGGAAAACCACTTTGCTAAAATGTATTACGGGGCTTTTGAAACCGCACGAAGGGGAAATTTTTATTAAAAACAAAAATGCTAATATATTATCTGTAAGCGATATTTCAAAAGATGTCGGGTATGTTATGCAAAACCCGGATAACCAGCTTTTCACCGATTCGGTTTTTAAAGAGATCGCTTTCGCATTAAAAAATATGCGTTTATCAAAACCGGAGATAAAACAGCGCGCGCAGGAAGCTCTTGATATTGTAGGACTTCAGGATGCTGACGCGTTTCCCCACGCGCTCAGCCGCGCCGACAGGACAAAAACCGTAATCGCCTGCGTTCTTGCAATGGGCTGTAAAATTCTTGTACTTGATGAAATCGACGTAGGAAATGATTACAAGGGTAATTTAAAAATCATGGATGTTTTAAACAGTCTTAACGCAAGAGGCTTTACGATTATATTTGTTACCCACAACATGTTTTTGGCGCATAAATACGCGCGCAGATTGATTAAACTTGACAGAAACGGGATAGTATATGACATGAGGCGCGAAGTTTAGAATGAAAAAATTTATCACGGCGCATCCCGCGGTTATTTCCGTTTGGGCGGCTGTAATTGCCGCAGGGCACCTTCTGCCTACTTTTCCGATTTTGGGAACAGGTGGCTCTTTTTCATTATCTACAGTTCTTTATCCTTTATCCGGATTGTTTTTCGGTCCTTTGGCCGGCGCTCTGGGGTCGGCTGTCGGCGGATTTATCGGCTCGCTTATCGCGCCGCATACCGCGTGGATGGGGCTTGGAACGTTCATTGTCGGGACGACAACGGCGTTTACAACGGGCTGTATCGCATGGAGCAAATGGCCTCCTGTCACAGTCAGCTCTTGCGGCAGTTTTATTATAAACGGCGGAATAATTATTTACATTATTGGAACAATACTTTGGTTTACGCAGGAAATCGGAAGAAGCATATTTTTGTTTCCTTTAGTTTTTTACGGTCTTGGATTTATCGTAATGATGATCGCTATAATATTCGCAGGAAAAATGTTTGCGCATAAAAGCCGCACTTTAAAATTTCCTGCGATATGGTTATGCGCGTTCTCGGGGCTTACAGGCGGCGCGACAATAGGAAATTTTTTCTCGCTTGTTCTTTATAAACAGCCGAAGGAGATATGGTTCGCGCTTACGTTCGCGTCGCCTGTTGAACGCGCCATTTTCGCCGCGGTTGCCATGTTTGTAGGAGCGCCGCTATTGTTCGGGCTTAACAAGATCGGCATTTTCGCAGGACCCTGCGCGGACGGAGAAGAGAATGAAGATTGACAGCCATGTTCACGTAACTCCACCCGATATAATCGCGGACTGGAAAAAATACGCGGAAAAAGAGCCGTATTTTTCATTAATTTCAAACAGCAAGGTTAACAAGTTCGCGACCGCGGAAGATGTTGCCACCGTTCTTGATAAAGATAATTTTGACAAAGCCGTCGTGTTCGGTTTTGGTTTTAACGATATAGGTCTTTGCCGTTATGTGAATGATTATGTAATCGAAAAAGTAAAGCAGTTTCCGGAAAAATTAATCGGTTTCGCTGTCGCGCCTCCGAATTGCAAAGAGACCCGCGCGGAAATTGAACGCTGCTGCGGCGCGGGGCTTAAAGGGGTGGGAGAGCTTTTCCCGCAGGGGCAGGGGATCGATCTTGTTAACGAGAATAATGTATCTTCGATTGCAGGCACCTGTAAGGAGCTTGATATTCCGCTCTTACTGCACGTAAACGAATCTGTAGGTCATTATTATCCGGGAAAAACAAATGTTCCTTTACAGAACATAGAAAAATTTGTTTTAAATAATCCCGGACTAAAAATTATTCTTGCTCATTTCGGCGGCGGTATTTTTATATATGAGACAATGAAGGAAATAAAAGCCGGTTTTCGCAACGTGTATTACGATACCGCAGTCGCTCCGTATCTTTTTGACGCGCGAATTTACGATGTTGTAAAAGCGTTAAATATCTGCGATAGAATTCTTTTCGGCAGTGATTTCCCCATTTTGCCGCCGTCCCGTTATTTTAAAAGCATTAACGCAAGCAGTCTTAACGGCGAAGAAAAAGACATGATACTTGGACTGAATACAGGCAAATTATTAGGAATATTATCATAATGCGCGCTCTTTTAGATACTGTTAGAATAATAAAGCAGGTGTTATAATAGGTATATGCAGTTTTTATTAGCGATAATATTATTATTTTTTAACAACCTTTGCGCAGACTGCGAAGAGTTTGAGTTCAATCACGTTAAAGGCTCGAAATACAGAATCATTTCCGTTGTAGATCAGGCAGTTTTTATTAATAAAACGCTAAGCCACCGCGCGGAAACGCTTAACCGCATTGCGGTCGAAGTAATGGAAGTAAATGACGGCAAGGGCGTTCATAAAGCGGTTTTTCAATCGTCGGAGCGCCTGCTCTACGATTCGCTCGGCAGACAGCATGCCGCGTCAGGATTTCACTGGCAGAGAGAATACGAATCGGAATTTGAACGCGACAGGCTCGGCCGCATTACGATTGATTCCAAATATTATATGCCTGTAGTGCGCAATGTTCCCACATTTCCCGGCAGGGATTTAAAACCGGGAGATAGATGGAGGGCGGAAGCTCACGAAGTACACGATTTTCGCGAAGGATTTGGAATAGAAGAGCCGTACCGTATACCTTTTGTCGCAAATTACGAATTCCTCGGAGAGCGCGAGTGGAAAGGAGTTTCATATCCGGCTTTTTCGGTTGTTTACCATATCGCATACCGTCCTTCCGCTGTGCGCGGAAAAATTTATCCGACGCGGATATCCGGCACTTTTACACAGCTCGTTTATTGGGATCGCGATGTAGGACAGGAAAAAGCGTACAACGAAGAATTTCGTCTCACGATGGAAATGTCCAATAAAATGATAATGGAATTTCGGGGAACGGCGGAAGCGGAGTTGGTTGAAGCCGAAGTAATGAACAAGGAACAGTTAATTGCGGAAATCGTCGAAGAAATTGAACGCCTCGATCTTGACGATGTAAATGTAAGAGCCGTAGAAGAAGGAATTTCGTTAAGCCTTGAGGATATACGCTTCTACGCCGATTCAGACAGACTTCTTCCGGGAGAGCAGGAAAAGCTCGATATTATCGCCGCGATTCTTAAGCGTTATCCCGACAATGATATTATTGTCTCGGGGCACGCCGCGCGCCGTGGGGAAAGCGAATATCTTTTAAATCTTTCCCAAAACCGCGCTAACGCGATTGCCAAATATTTTCTGGATACCGGAGTGCGCGCGGCGGATCGCATGGTTATCCGCGGCTACGGCGCTGAGAGACCGATTGCGGATAACACCACAGAAGAAGGTATGCGCAGAAACAGACGTGTGGAAATCACCATTTTGGAGAACTAGTGTCTTCTTCCAGCTTAAAAAAAATAAACAGTTATCTCGATCGCCTGATCCCTCTTACAACGCCTCTCGCCGTTTTTATGGGCTTGCTGCTTCCGGGTGTTTTTTCGCCGCTGCGTCCTTATGTGCTTTGGCTTTTTGGCATTATGACGTTTTCAGGCGCGCTAAAATTGACCGCAAGCGAATTAGGCGCCGCTGTGCGAAGTCCCCTGCCGATCGCGCTTTTCTTTTTTTCGGCGCATGTTTTAATGCCGTTAGCCGCTCTTTTTTCTTCGTCAATCTTCTTTGACAATCCCGATATAATAGCCGGTTTTATTCTTTTATTCGCGGGTCCGACCGCTGTTTCAGGTTTTATTTGGGTAATGATTTATAAGGGTGACAAGGCGCTCGGTCTTACATTGATCCTAATCGACACACTGCTTGCGCCGCTTGTAGTTCCGGCGACTTTGTCGGTTTTAATGGGCGCGAAGATAGAAATGGACATGTCGGGAATCGCGATTTCTCTTTTATTTATGGTGGTAATTCCGACCATTGTCGGTGTGGCTATAAACGAAATCAGCAAGGGAAAAATTCCGCAAAAAATATGCCCGGGCTTAGATCCGTTCGCGAAGATTTGTCTGATTCTTGTTATCGCCGCGAATTCTTCGGCAATCGCGCCGTTTGTAAAACCTGATGATCCTGTTATCTGGCATGTCGCGTTACTGTGCGTTATATTAACTATTGCGGGATTCCTGGTTGTTTGGCTGCTGGGAATTGCCGGAAAATGCAAAGCGGCTCAAAAAGCGCCGCTTATCATCGCGGGCGGGCTTCGCAACAACAGCGCCGTTATGACAATCGCTGTAACATTTTTCCCCGAAGCCGCGGTTCTGCCTACGCTTGTGAGTATTATTTTTCAACAGATAATCGCGGCGAGTATCGGTAAATTTATTATAGGGTTTAAAAATCGTACTTCAGAACAGAATCGTCAAGAATAATTACAACCTTTCCCTGCGACAGCAGGCGGCGGTTTTCTTCTGAAGAAATAATCAGCATTGCGTCGTCTCTTTCTATAATTAAATCCGTAGGTTTTATCCCGAACACTCCGCGCGCGAAAATCTTAAGAGGTTTGTCTCCAACGATCTCTCTTAGTTTTGCCGAAAGCCCTGTAGGATTTTTATGAAAAATATTATCAAGCGATGAATAATTCACCATTGTAATATCTTTTATTTCAAGCATGCTGCGCTCATAAATCAAGTTCATGTTACTGTCCCATATTTTGGGAAACAGGCACGGTGTCACAAGGGATGTGCTTTTCATTCCGTACATGGGAAGTTCGTCCGCCGCGATTATTATAATGCCTGTATAACCGGCGCTCGAAACCGGCGTTAATGTTCTCATAATGGGAGACGGTTTTCCTGCCGGCAAAAGAGCGGAGCTCAAACCTGACATGGAAATTATCTGAGTTGTAAAAATATTGCGCATATCGCTTGTTAAAGCTGGAGCGACCGACTTTGCGCCGAGAGCCGCCTGTTCAATTTGCGCGAGGTTCACCTGCCCCGAGTTTACAAGGTCTCCGATAACGGAAGAAGAATCAACCTGAATTTCCAAAAGATAGGGCTTTATCAGATTTAAATAACCCGAATTTAAAAAAGTTTCCCCCTGAGTTCTTCCTGCGGGGAGTTTTAGACCTGCCGAGGCAAGATCGAGAGAAACCTGCGATGAAATCCGCATATCGGTCCAGTCAAGAGAGCCTGATATACCGATATTGACTTCTGAAAAGACGCAGGCGGCAGTGAAAAATAACAGTAAAAAACTTGAGAATTTACGCATTACTCTAATATCGGCGCTTTTAAGACCGGAATTACAACCGTTTCCCCGATTTTTAAATAGCGTTCCGCGATTCCCGGGTTATGCTGTTCGATCATATTGACGGATGTATTGTAAGACCTCGACATCGACCAGAGCGTATCGCCGTGGCGCACAACATGGTACAGGTAGCGTATCAATTCCAAATCGTCGCGTTCAAGGACGGCGGTAATTTCTTCCAGACTGTCTGCGGGGACTTTCAGCCTGTAATTTTTATCGGCGGGTGTAATGCCGTGAAGCAGTTCCGCGTTAAGGTTTCTAAGCAGGCTTTTGGAAACGCCGGTTTTTTCGGCAAGCATATCGATAGAAATCTGCCGGGTAAGGGCGATAGATTCCCATTCTATTTTTTCCTGCCAGACATTTATCCCGTATTTTCTCGGCTGAGAGATGATATAAGCCGCCGCGATTAATTTAGGCACAAAATGTACGGTTTCCTGCCTTAGATCATTTCGCCTGACAAGCTCCCAATAATCCTGCCTGCCTGTTTTTTGGATAACGCGCGAGACCGCTCCAAGCCCCGAGTTATAAGCCGCAAGCGCAAGCTCCCAGCTTCCCAATGTTCTGTAATTTTCCTCAAGTTTAAGAAGCGCTCCCTTTGTGGATTTTACAAAATCCCGCCTCTCGTCGATTAGATCGGTCACTTTTATGTTAAAAGGTGAAATACTGTTCAACATGAACTGCCAAAGCCCGACGGCGCCCGATTTGCTTTTAGCTGTGATTGAAAAACCGGATTCAATCACAGGTAATAAAGCCAGCTCAGGCGGCATTTTAAGCCTTTCAACCTCTTCTTTTATGAAAGGCAGATACGGGCGCGCTCTTTCCAGAATCGCGTTTAAAGTAGCCGCGCCGTGCGCTGTGGAATACTGCTTAATATACCTCTGCGTCAATTCCTGCTCCAGCGCCGTATCGGTAATAAGCGAGTTTTCCGCTCTTACAGGCGGCGTATAATGCGAAGTGTGCAAAGCCCTGTTAGCCGCTAACAAAACCGCATCCGGCGCTCTGCCGCGCATAGGTCTAGTAGAAATGCTCTCTGTCTGAGCCGCACCAGCCGCTTCAACGCTCTGCCCCCAAACAACACCACCTGCTCCAATGAGTAGAATAATTAATAATAAAACTGTAAAAATTTGAACCCTCTTTAATAATGCAAGCCACGAAGAGCTCCGGCGGGGTGTCGGGGGCAAAGTGTCGTACATGCGGAGCATGTGCGGCGCTTTGGCAGCCGACAGGACCCCCGATAATATTCGCAGGCTTGCATTTTTAAAAACGTATCCAATTAAAATTTTAAAATCTTTCATTTTAAAATTTTTCCCCGTAGTAGATTCCCGCCCATTCCCAGCGGCCGTGAATTTCGGGTTCCTGGGGGAAATAGATCTTTCTAAAATACAAATACCAGACATTTAACGTATAGAGAGACCAGCCTGTTGTCCGAAGGTATGCTTCAGTCGAGTTGGATGAGGAGTCCAGGGAAGACGCGTACCGGATTCGGTTGCCGTACATAAATTGCGCCAGATTAAACCGTGACATACCGATGTCGTCGGTTTCAACCTGTTCCCATGATCGCGCAAAGAAATTCGCTTTTGCCTGATACTGCTGGAGCAATTTTGCGTTTCCGGCATCCAGAGCTTTTTCAACAGCGTCCCTGAGTTCGGGAAGGCTTGCGAATGTCCAATCTTTGGCTGATCTCGAAAAGTCAACCTGATGCCTTGCGTGCTGGTCGGCATGGGGGAATCCGGGGATTATCGTTCCTGTGTACGGCAGGTAATTCGTATAAGCGACAATCGCGCTGTTCCAGTCGCCCACACGTTCGCAAGCCTGACCGAGCATGAAATACGCTGTTCCAAGATCGATATTTTCTGGAAATCTGGAAATTAATTCGCTGTAGTACCAAACCTGGCGCCGGGGGTTATTATCAATGTTGATAAGATGGCGAAGGCAGACAAGATGGATTGATTCATCGTTTATGATCAGGTCGGGATAATTTTTTAAGATCAAGTCAAAATAGAGAGCGGCGATAGGTTGCGAACCCTGCTGAAGATGGGCGTAGGCGATCATCAGGAAATAATAGCTGTTGTAGGGATCAGCCGGATTGTTTATTGTCTTCGCGCTTAAAAAATGGATTAATCTGTCGTAATCCTTTTGCCTCGCGAAAGTAGCCGCAATCTCCCTTGTAACGGCGAATTCGTCCTCACTGCCGCTTTCTTCGTTTTTTAAAAGACCGTACAATTCCAGCAGATTTTTTTTATCTTCCTTCGAGCCTGTTATGTAATAAGCGTCAACTCCGGCGGTTTCTAAAGTACATGAAACTGCAATAAAAACCGATAATATTATAATGAAATTCACTAAAAATATGAGTTTCTTCCCTGTATCCATTGTTATTGATACTATCATTGTGGTATCATTTTGTATATGTGATCTTTCCGTTTCTCGCAAGAATTTTAACTTTTGGATAGTAAACAGTGAGTAAAAGAGTCAGGAATTGCGTATTTTTCATTTTTTTTTCTGCTCTGGCTATCCTTTCTTGTAAGTCAGGACCCGATTCGTCACGATGGGACGCTTCACAGGAACATTCATCCGAGAATCCAAGCGTTGAACACTCAGAAAATACCGAAAATACAACGCACATACCCCCTGTTCCGGGCCAGCCTTCAGGAAGCCTTGCCGAAGAAATACGTTTTTTGACAGAATCCGGCGTTTTGTCAATGATGCTGAACGCTCTCGACCTTATTCGTACTAATAATTTAAGCGGTGTTGATTTCGGCCGTATGATGACAGGAGTTAATGTTTCATTAATCAAACTGGTTTATCCCGATTCGCCCGCAAGGCTCCCTTCCGTCGATCTTCCGCTGACGTCAAACTATACCCGTATAATCAAAGAAGCCGAGAAGGGCAACTACACCCGTCCGTCTTCAAGTTCGGTCGATTTTCTGGAACATATTCTGCCTTTCCTTGTTGTGAACGATCAAACTGAACCTTCGGTTTTATCAGATATTTTAAAAGACATTGAAAGAGCGGAATCGCTTCGCCTTAATTCGGTTTTCCCCCCTTATTTTCGCGGTCTCATTTATGAAAGATCGAGGCAATATGTACAGGCGGAAGCCGCTTACAGGCAGGCTTACGGAATCTCGGAAGAATGTTACCCTGCTCAGATTGGGATGGCGCGCGTCAGACGGCTTGCCGGCTCTCCCAACGAAGCGACCAGTATTTTATCCGATCTCGTTGTCAGCCACCCGGACAGTATCCAGATAAAAAGAGAGCGCGCAATTTCATTCTACGAAAATAAAGACTGGTCCAGAGCCCTGCCGGCTCTGGATGAACTTTTACAGTCAGACCCGAGGGACGGGGATTTGCTTTTAATGAAAGCGAACATTCTTGTAGATCAAGGGCAGTATTCTCAGGCGAACGCCGCTCTTGACAGCTACGCGCCTGTAAACCCGAACAACAGACAGTATCTTTTTCTAAGGGCAAAAGTCCAATCCGAAGGAAACCGCAACCGCGATTCGGCTTTGAATTACCTGCGTTCGATTCTGCGCTCAAATCCGAATGACACGGAAGCGCTTGTTTTAGCGGCTGATCTTTTGATGGAATCCCAGCGCCCTGCCGATCAGACCGAAGGCAGGGAAATGCTCACCCGTCTTCAACAGAGCGGCGGCGGTTCCTCTGTGGAAGTGCTGAGTTTAAGCCTTCGCGACGCGATTCAGCGCGAGCGATGGCAGGAAGCGCAGGGCTACCTGAACCGCATTCTTTCATCGCGCCGCACCGAGCAGGATTTAACCGACGCGTTCTATGTTGAGCGCGGTTTGGGAAACAACACAAGAGCGCTCAATTACGCGCGCGAATTGTACGACCGCGATAATTTTAACCATGATTATTCGGTAGTTTATATAAGCGCTTTAATCAATTCAGGCAGGAGGGAGGAAGCTTCCCGGCTGATTGAGGGCAGGCTCAATTCGGTAAACAACAGCCAGATAAAAAGCCGTTATTTTTACCTGCGCAGCCGTTTGCAGGCAAACCAGGACACCGCTCTCAGCGATTTACGTTCAAGTCTTTTCGAAGACCCCAGAAATCTCGACGCGCTGATAGCCACATTTGAGTTATACCGCAACCGCAGGGAAGAACGCCGCGCCGTTTACTATCTTAGGCAGGCTCTCGCCATCGCGCCCGAACACCCCCTGCTTAAACGCTATGAGAAGGAGTATGCGTCGCTGTTAGGCAGAAATTAAAGCTTGACCATGTATTGAACGACATTTATTATAGCAGTATAATTTAGTTATTGTTGTTTAAGGAGAAAAAGAAGAGCAAGAAGGGCCGTCGGCCCGGCTCTTTTTATAGTTTTAGGAGGAATCATGAAAAAGTTGACAGGAATCGCCATACTGCTTATGGTGATTGCAGGGTTCGCGTTTGCGCAGCAGGACTCGCCCACAGGATTGGCGACACAGTGGCGCTTTACAACGGACGCGGATAATTACCTTGCGCCGCAATGGTATACCGACACGGAATTCGAAAAATTTTACGGAGTTGCCGGATTTAACGGTATGGCGAACATAGGGTTTGCCGCAAAGAAAGAAAATTTTTACATTGGCGGATATTACGGCGGACAAATATTTCGAAGAATAAGTCTTGACTATTCTGATATGAAAGATGATTTTGCAAATAAGGAAAATCAAACTTTTAAATGGTATAATAGCTCTCAAATAAACAGCATAAGCGACGTTAACGCTCCGAGACCGAATCATGACATCGGTATTCTTGTCGGTTTTGCGAATATGGGTATTCTGCTTTCTTTTGATACTGACGAGCTTATCGAAGGCAAAGGCGCAGGATATCAATTTTTTAACAAGAAAGATGTACAGGTAGGCGGTTTAGATTACGCTGTTTACAAAGTCCAATACGGCAACATTACCCCCGCTATCAAGTGGGGTATGGCGAAAGACCTTATAGACCGCGGACTCAGACCCGCTGTTTCTTTCAGCCTCGGCATATTTAAAGATTACCGAATGGAAAATCAATATGTTGCTGGCAGCGATCCTACTGCTCCGTATAGAGAATTGGGTGAAAATGTCACACATTCAGAAAACCGCAATATAATCGGTATCGGGCTGGATCTCGGCGGCATTACTCTGGTAGAAAAAGAGAGCGGCTTTAAATTTTCCGCCAATTTAGAATATGATTTATCTGCTACAGCGTATCCTGAGAATTCTGTAGGATGGCTGGATACTTCCGGCGCTTTATCGGTTTATAAAAACTTTTCCGCTAAGGGTTACAAAGAAGACGGTGCTGATATTTTCTACACAGATATAAAGGAATCCAGCCATATAATCAAACCGTCTTTCGCGGTATCATGGGATTCCGAGAAAATAGGTATCGGCGCCGAACTCGCTCTTCCGATTAGTTTTTATAGTACTGGTAGTACAATCAATGGTATGATTACTCCTGCTAGCGGCGGTTATGTTCTGCTTCCCATGTTTACGTATAAAGAGACCGGCATAGAATTCGCGCCTGTTCTTGGACTCGGCGCCCAGTTCAGACCCATACCCGGCAAATTGAATATTAACATCGGCGGAAGTATCGGACTATCATCGATCGGAAGAACTACAGAGGTAATTACATCATTAGCCACGAATGATTCTTCTAAAGATATTGAGAAACAAAGCTTCGGAACCAAAACAGGTTTATACGCCGGTATTGAATTCTATTTCTCGCCGAATGTAGCTATTGACCTGTTAACAGGTGTGTCTAACCATAATAATTTCAACTTCTTCGGCACTACAAACAACAGTATTACTTATTTTGGAACAATCCTTCTTGCGGTTAAGTTTTAATACGCCTGTATAGCGTTAACAAATAAAAGGGAGCTGTCCAAAGGACAGCCCCTTTTTTTTACTCGTCTGTTGATTTTTCGCTTTATTTTTATTAAAATTTAGCTTATATTATGGCTAGACACCAAAGAAACCGGCTTAGCGATAAATTTATAAAATTTTCCATAGGCGCAAAGCTGGTAACAATTATTACTATCCTTGTTCTTGTTTCCCTCGGGTTAATAACATTTCTTGTTTCATATATGGTAAGACAGGATTTAGAGCTTTCCGCGGAAGAAAATAATTATGAAATTAACAGAAGATCCGCCGCGGAAACTGAGTATACTCTCGCGAGCGTAAAATCAAATTCGCAGATTCTTGCGCAAATCATTAATTCCGCAGGCGCGGACAGCGCTCTGGCAAAACAGGCAGCCGGTTTTTTCTTTGCGGAAAACAAACAGATTGCCTCTCTTGTTTTTTCATCGCCGGGGCAGGACAGGCATTTTTTAATTAACGAAAATTTTTTCCTTTCGCGCGGTATCGATATAGAGCTTGTCGATTTTTATTACAAATCCAATTCATCTTTTTTCAACCGCGCGCTTGCGGGAGATTCTGTTATTAAAAACGCCTCGCCGTATTTTTCATACCATTTGCTGGCTTTGTTTTATCCGATGCAAAACGGCGAGGCGATGTCGATTCTTTTTGAACCTGAAAATTTAAGCGGAAGTTTCGGTTTCGGCGTGAATCAATCGTACCTTATTAACGCGGACGGCGATATTTTGATACATCCCAATCAGAGAATGGTAAGGCAGGCAGCCAATATTTCCAACAGAGGTTATATCCGTTTTATCCGCGACAATCCCGTGCGAAGCCGGCAGGATTTATTCGAAGACGAAGGCGTAAAATCCTTTATCGCTTATACAAGATTGAATTCAGGCGATTCAATTGTAATAACGAGTATCGAATACAATATAATCTTTGAAGGGATCGATGCGACAACGCGCCGCAATTTGTACCTGACCGCCGCGGTTGTATTCCTGTCGATTCTTTTTATCTGGTTTTTTTCCAAGTCAATTTCTGTCGCGTTAAAAATTCTCGCTAATGCCGCGCGAAAAATTGAAGGCGGTATTTTCGAGCTTGACCTTGTTCCCAAAAGCAGGGACGAAATCGGTTATCTTACGGCGAGCTTTCAGAGGATGAGCAAGGCGCTGAGTATTTTCGGGCGTTTTACAAACCGCGAGATCGCCGTAAAAGCAATGCGCGGCGAAATTAAACCGGGCGGTCTTCCCAAACACGCTACCATCTTTTTTTCCGATATACGCGGCTTTACCGAAAAATCAGAGATTTTTACAAACGAATTCGGTAAGGACGCTTCCGACAAAATTGTTTTTTGGCTTAATAATTATTTTACGCAGATGGTTGACTGTGTGGAAAAAACAAACGGCGTTGTAGATAAATTTATCGGCGACGCTGTTATGGCGCATTGGGGAACGGCTTACAGCGCCGGAAGTCCCGCGAAAGACGCTTTTAACGGAGTTAAAGCCGCGCTTATGATGCGAAAAGCCCTTGTCGCGCTTAATAAAAAACGCATACCGGGCGACCGGGGTGATCCGCCCATTATTATCGGATGCGGAATTAACACAGGAATTGTAACAGCAGGACAGCTTGGGTCGGATGTCCGCATGGAATATACGGTTATCGGCGATCCTGTAAATCTTGCTTCCAGAATTGAATCTTTAAATAAACCGCTGGGAACCGATATTCTTATTTCAGAAAGCACGTGGAACCATGTTAAATATTTCTTTATTACGGAAGAGATGCCTTCCGTTACCGTAAAAGGAAAAGAAAAACCTGTGCGTATTTTCGCTGTTATTAACCATGTCAGCGTAACGTCAGGACCAAAAACTCTTAAAGAGGTAAGGGAACTGCTTGGCATTAAAGCGCCGGATATTTCCAAAGTTGATATTAACGCGGACGAAATGAAATATAAAATCGGTTCCGAATAATTATAATAAAAAATGAGAAGTGTGTAATGGACAATGAACTTTCATATAAAATTACCGAGAGCAGGAAAGAAATTCGTTCAAGGACGACAGTTGCGGATGTTTTCGTGGTTATTCTCTGTATCTGCGGTTTATGCGCAAGCCTTTATTTGTTTTACAAAGATTTTTTCGCCACATTTCAATCTTTGATTATGCCGCCCGCCGGAACTGTAACCGTCAAGTACAATACAGTCCAGCGCCGCCATAACGACAGGGTAGTGTGGGACAGGTTGAATACGCAGTCGCCCGTTTACTCAGGCGATCTTGTCAGAATAGCCCGTCTTTCAGGCGCGACTTTAAATATAGACGATAATAATATTGAGTTAGGTGAAAATACATTAATACGAATTCAAAAAGACGCAAATTTACTGCAAATACAATTTTTTTCCGGCGATATTAACATTTCGTCTAACAAGGACTCAAACGCGCTTCAACTGCTTATCGGCGAACAGGTTGTAAAAGTCGCGCCTGGAACCGTATTTAACGCGCTTACGGGCGATATGGGGCTTGTGTTGAAAGTAACCGAAGGATCGGCGCAGATTTCAGGCGAGAATAAAGAAACAAGAGAAATCCCCGCGGGTACGATGGTTGTTCAGGATACGCAGGGCGAAGCGTACTATCCGGTTGACGCGGTAATTCCGCCAAGGATTGCGCCTTCTTTAGCGGATTCTAACGCAATAGCGTTTCCCGCGCAGGGCGAAGAAAAGTTTACGCAGGATAATCAGGCTGAGGATACTCAGGACGTTTTGGAATTAATGTCGCCTCAACAGCAGGCGCAGCTTTCGTTGTTATCGGAAGATCAATTAAACTCGCTGTCGCAGAGTCAGTTGGAACAACTGGCGTCGATGCCTCTTACAGAACTTTTACAGTTTGCGCTGCTTCCTGCCGATCAGCTTTCACAAATGTCAGCGGAACAGATTCAACAGGCTCAGCAGGAAGAGCAGGCGCAGCGCGCGCGTCAGGAACAGCTTGCTTATCAGCAGGAACAGGCAAGGCAGGCGGAGCTTGTTCGCCAGGCGCAGTTGGAACGCGAGCGCCGGGAGCGGTTGGCGCGTCAGGCGGAAGAAGAGAGGCAGGCGCAGCAGGCGAGGCTTGCGCAGCAGCAGTGGCAGGAAGAGCAGACACGCCGCGCCCGTCAGGAACAATTAGCGCGCCAGGAGCAGGCTCTGCGGGAACGGCAGATGCGAGAGCGTCAGGCGCAGGAAGAACGCGAAATACAGGAACAGTTGGCGCGGCAGGCGCGGTTGGAGCGCGAACGGCAGGAGCAGCAGGTTCGGTTGGAACGCGAACGGCAGGAGCAGCAGGTTCGGTTGGAGCGCGAACGGTTGGAACAGCAGGCGCGTCAGGAGCGGCTTGAGCGAGAGCGGCTTGAGCGCGAACGGCTGCAAAGCGAGACGCAGGAGCGGTTAGCATTGGATGAGCGCACCGAAACCGATCAGCAGGAGCCTCTTGCGCGTCATGAAACAGGACGCGAAATACAGGAGCAGACAGAAGACGAACCGCAGGTATATACCGCGCGGCAGGAACCTTTGCCTCCTCCCGCCGAAATGCTTCCTGCCGCCGGAATGAGAATCGGCGCTTCTGAATTACAGCGCCAAAGAGACATTGAATTTAACTGGTCTTCGGTTGAAGGCGCCAACGCGTACATAGTAACCATCTATAGAGACGCATCTCCGCGCCGCCAGCAAGTTTTCCAGAGCGAACCGCTGTCAGAATTAAATTATACTTTTACTGATTATCAGGCGTTAGGGGAAAACGGTACTTTCTTCTGGCAGGTAGAGCCGGTATTTTATAATGACGAAGGAACGATAGTCAGACGAGGCGCTGCAAGCCAGAATTCATTTGAACTTGATATTCCGCGTCCGGGACGCGTGCGGGTAAGGGATACGGGGGTTCTGTATGGCAGATAATAAAATACTCCCGCTTGTTTTATCAGCCGCTGTTTTTTTTATATCTGCTTCTGTGTTATGCGCTCAGGAAGAAGCCGAGCCTTTACAGCCGGGGTATCATATCGATTACAGCGGAGGCGAGGCAAAATTTATCCAGCGTTTAATGTGGGATAAGGATCAGTACGCGCTTTATTATGAGATAGAGATTCAGATTTATAAAGAAACGTACACGGATTATTATTATCAGATTGTAAAAGAAGAATATATAAATCTTTCATTGCCGCCGGGACAGTACCGTTACAGTATAACCGCGTTTGATTTGCTCGAAAGAAGAGGGGAAACGTCAGAATGGATGGAATTCAGGGTTATCGCGGCATATCAGCCTGGAATTAACAGGATAGTTCCAGAATCGTTTTATATGGATCAAATGACAGAAAGGATACTGCATATCTCGGGAAGTAATATTTTTGAAGAATCCGTAATATATCTCAGGGATCAGGAAAAATATATTTTTCCTGTCGAAAAAATTTATGTTAACACCTCCAGAATAAGGCTTGTCTTTGACGATGAAAGACTGGTTCCCGGAAATTACAATATAATAATCGAAAATCCCGGCGGGCTCGTTTTTTCTTACGACGGATTTTTTATCGGTTATAAAAAGCCGCTTGATGTTTTTATTAAAATGTCTTTTAATCCCGCAATTCCGGTTTACGGAGATTTAAAAGATATGTTTGGACCGAAATTATATCTGCCGTGCATAGGTCTCAGTATTGAAGCGATTTCGTCCAAACGGACTTTTTTTAACGCCGGTATGGAATTTGCGGCTTCCGTATATGTACTGAGCCCTGTTACCGCTTTACGGTTTAATATGCAGGAAATATACGACAGTTATTCGAACATAGGAAAAGGTATGGCATTCGTTGATTTTGACATGAATGTGGCTTTGCAAAAACGGTTTAATAAAATACGCAATATGATCACATTCCGTATCGGCGGCGGGGTGTCATTACTGGCAAACACGGGAGGCTCAGGGGTTAACGAAGCCGCCGCCCACGCAAACGCAGGTATTAGCGCTCTGTTTCTTTTATTCGACATAATGCACATTGAAACCGGAGTCGATTTCTCCTATTATATCGGTTCGTCAACCTTCGCCCTTATAAAACCTAAAGTGTCCATTGTCTGGAAAAAATAGCAGCCGAATGCTTGTATAAAACCTTAATTTTTGCTAATCTACACAGGGACTTTTAATAGACCTGGTAATACAATTTTGAAGGATGTTACTCATGAATTTATTTATTTTTTCTTTGTTAATGGGCGCCCAGCAAGCGGCCGGAGCTGAGGGCGTACCGCCGACAGGGGGAAGCCTTTTAGGCAGTTTTATTCCTTTTATAGTGATAATACTCATTTTCTACCTTTTAATAATCAGACCGCAGAGCAAAAAACGTAAAGATACCGAGAAAATGCTCGGAGCTCTTAAAAAAGGCGATAAAGTTGTTACAATCGGCGGGCTTTACGGGACAATCCAGAGCGTAAAAGAGACAACTGTAATCATGAAAGTCGATGATAACGTAAAACTTGAGTTTTTACGCAGCGCAATCTCCAATGTTGTACAGCCGACAGCGGTAAAAGAAGAAAAAATAGAAGATAAAAACGAGGAGAAGGAGGATTCAGAAGATGAAACCTCCAAAAACGGTGAATAATTATGAGTAAACGCTACAGATTCGTTATTTTACTTTTAGTATTAGGGGTTTGTTTCCTGTTTCTATGGCCCACGGTACGCTGGTATTTTTTCATTCCCAGGGATCAGCAGGCTCTGGCGCTGGAATCAAGACAGCAGATAAGAACTTATTCTTCCCAGGCCGCAAGCGAGGATCTTCAGCGTCTTCTAGACGCCGCCCGCACGAACGGCGATGTCCCCGAGGATCTGGAATTTATTACATCCATCGCCAAGAAGAAATATAAAACGCTTAAACAAGCTGTTTCCGATAAACCTTCCGCAAGACAGGTTCTTGAAGCTTTTACATCGAGAAGGGAAGCGCAGGACGCAGTAGAACAGAAATACGCCGATGATATTTTCGCTTTAAAGAATCTTCAGCGTAACGCGGTTAAGCTCGGACTCGATCTTTCGGGAGGCTTAAGCATTGTACTGCAGGTCGGGCGTACATTAACCGACGATAATCCCGAGGACGCGATGAACCGCGCTTTGGAAGTTTTAAACAACCGTATCGACCAATTCGGTTTAACCGAACCTGTCATAAGAAGACAGGGTAATGATCAAATTTATGTTGAGATTCCCGGTACGGCTGACCCCGAGCGAATCAATGATATTATCATGGGAAAGGGAAGCCTCACTTTCCAGCTCGAAGATTCAGAGGCTACAGAAGCTTTTTACAATTATTACAGATTCAATCCTACCACAACCTTCGACGCGAACGGCAATCTTTTGAATCCTTCAATTATTCCCGCAGACACTGTGATTTTAGGTTGTTACACGAAAGACAGATACGGCCTTGATGAACAGGAAAGAAATCTTGACGGTTCATTGCGTTTTATCGCCGTGAAAAAAGAAATCGGTCTTGACGGCAACTATATCGAAGACGCCATTGTCGAGCGCAACAATATGGACGGCAAGCCGGAAGTTATTTTTAGATTGAGCGCCGAAGGCGGAGAAATTTTTTACAGACTTACTTCCGCTAACGTCGATAAAAATCTTGCCATCGTTCTTGACGACAAAGTAAAATCAAGCCCGAGAATTTCTACTGGTATCCGCGACAGGGGAACCATTACCGGTTTCAGTTCCGAAGAAGCCGAGAATCTGGCTCTTGTTTTAAGAACCGCCGCTTTTCCGGTTGAACTTAATGTGGCGAGCCAGCAGAGTATCGGCGCCTCCATGGGAGAGGATACGATTCGTCAGGGGCTTTACGCGCTTCTTGGCGGTATCGCGGCGGTGCTTTTGTTCATGCTTGTGTGGTACAGAACAGCGGGCATAAACGCGATCATCGCACAGTTATTAAACTTTTACATAATGTTCAGCGTGTTATCCGCTCTTTCTTTTACGCTTACGTTACCCGCGATTGCAGGTTTCATTTTAACGATTGGTATGGCGACAGACGCTAACGTAATTATATTTGAGCGCATGAAAGAAGAAATGCGCCTTGGAAAATCCAGAAAAGCGGTTATAGAAGCCGGTTTTGGAAAAGCGTTCTGGGCGATCATGGACTCCAATATTACAACATTCATCGCCGCGCTTTTCCTTTCGCAGTTAGGCTCCGGCCCGATCAGGGGATTCGCGGTCGCTCTTTCGATCGGTGTTTTCTCATCGGTCTTTACCGCCCTTTTCGTGTCACGCTTGATTTTCGACTTTGGAACCGACGTTATGGGCAGTAAAGGGCTTTCTGTAAGCTGGACAACGCGTATTCAGGAATCAGGCAGCGCAAGAGCGAAAGGAGCCAGTCTATGAAAAAGATAATCCGATTTTCTAAGTTTTTTATTCCTACGGCGGTTATCTCCTGCATTCTTGTCGCTTTCAGTATCTCCGGTTATGTTTTAAACAAAGGCTTTGCGCTCGGCGTAGATTTTCAGGCTGGTCTTATTCAAGAAGTGCAGATCGCTCCTACAGCGTTTAACCTTCGCTGGAACGGAACGACAAACGCGGTTATTCAATTTGATCGAAGCGGTATTTATATTATTATTTCCGGTATCGGCGCGGAAAGCAGAACATATACATATCTGTTTTCCGAATACCCAGAAATCGGCGAGATTAAAAACGCCATAGCGCGGGATTTGCCTGATCTTGAAGTGACAATACCGTCAAGCGATAATATTAATTCAAACTGGCTGCTTTTCAGCTCGCAGGGAAATCCGCAGTTAAACAGCGTTACTCCGTTTGTTGTGCACTACCTCGATCCTTCAAGCGCTCCGATTGATATTTCCGAAATAAGAACCGCAATGGCGGGTTTCAGCCAGAGCGTTGCGGTGCAAAGTATCGGACAGCCCGGCGACCGTCATTTTATGATCCGTGTCGAAGACAAAGAAGATGATCGCGTAAGATCTGACGAAGTTGTTCAGATTCTTGAATCTTATTTCGGCAAAGGCTATATCGCTGTAGTCCGCTCTGATTATGTCGGCTCAAGCCAGTCGCAAAAACTGATCGAACAGGTCTTTTATCTGATACCTCTCGCGCTGTTAATTATTCTTATTTACCTGATTATCCGTTTTAGACTGCAATACGCGGTAGGAGCTGTAGTCGCGATTTTGTACGACATTCTGGTTATTATCGCGTTCATCGTCTGGACAAGGCTTGAATTTAACACAACTTCAATCGCGGCTATTCTGACGATACTTGGTTATACAACTAACAATACGATTATTTTCTTCGACCGTGTAAGGGAGAATTTGCGCATATATCCCGATCATTCATTTAAGGATGTCATTGACATTTCGCTTACAAATATTCTTGGCCGTACCATCATTACAACAGCGACTACAATGCTTGCGGTATTGTTCCTGTTTATCTTCACAACGGGATCAATGAAAGATTTCGCTCTTATTCTGCTTGTCGGTATGACTTCGGGCGTGTATACAACGCTGTTCATTGTTTCCGGCTTTGTCAGTTTCTGGAACGATCAAAAAATTAAGCAGGAAAAGAAAAAGCTGGTTTCAGCTTAAATAAATGACGGTAAAACGCGCGCGCTGCCTTGGTTTTTGTATGGGAGTGCGCCGCGCCGTCGCACTCGCTTACAAGGAAATCGAAGATGCCAAAGCAAGCGGTTTTCCCGTCTACACATACGGCGCCTTAATCCACAATCCTGAAGTTTTAAAAGATTTAAAAAACAAGGGTGTGGAAACTCTTGACGGCTTGCCGTATACATCCGACTGTTCTGTAATTATCCGCGCTCATGGTATAAGCCCTGTAATAGAGAAAGAATTACGCGGCGCGGGCTGTTGTATAATCGACGCGACATGCCCCAAAGTAAAGGAAAGCCAGCTAAAAACTCAAGAACTGCTTCAAGCCGGTTTCTGTCTGTTTTTGGCAGGAGAAGCAAAACACCCGGAAATTGAAGGCATTGCAGGATATGCAAAGCAAATCTGCCGTAAACATTCAGGCGCGTTCTCGGTTGTAAGCAATGAAAACGAGGCGCAAAAGGCGGCGGAGCTTTTATTAAAAAAAAGAAGCAAAGCAAAAACTGCTCTTTTAGGGCAGACTACAATTAGCGAAGAAGAGTACCGCTGTATCGGCGATGTAATAAAAAAATACTTTCCCAATCTTGAAATTGTTGATACAATCTGCGGCGCGACAAGCGAGCGCCAGCAGGCGTTACGTGAACTTCTGCCGGAAGTGGACGCGGTTATTGTCGCAGGCGGCAAAGATTCTTCCAACACACGCCGTCTTTTAGCGATTGCTGACAGTTCAGGCAAACCCTGCGCTCTAATTGAAGAAGCCGAAGAAATCCCCAAAAACTTTTTTTTATTTAAAACAGTAGGTTTGTGCGCGGGCGCCTCTACCGACGATTGCGCAGTTGAAAAGATAGAAAATGCTTTAAAATAATCTCTTAAAACTTTTAGTTTTTAAAGGTTCCCTTAATTAAATCCCAAATCGCTTAGAGCTTTTTCTGTTTCGGATATTTCATCATAAGGCATAGTTTTATCAGCGTAAATTATCGAATTTTCATGGCCCTTACCGAGGAGCAGTACAAGATCGCCTTTCTTCGCCAGCGAGAGAGCCTTTCTGATTGCAGCCGGTCTTTCAGGTATAAGAAAGAGATTTTCTTCTTGTTTAAAAATAATTCTTTTCTGGTTTTGCCCGTCATCATTTTCAAGAACGCCCTTTTTTATTTCTTCCAGAATATCCTCAGGTTTTTCGCCGCGCGGATCTTCGTCTGTCAAAATAATTATATCAGAGTAGTAAGCCGCGATTTTTCCCTGCTCGTATCTTTTTTTTGTATCACGCTCTCCTGCGGAGCCGAAAAGGCTTATTATCCTGCCGTTTGTTTTATCCATTCTTGCGCGAAGAGGAGGGAAGATTGTCTGGAAAGAGGATGGAGTATGCGCATAATCTACAACCGCCTCGAAAGGCTGTCCTTTATTTATATTTGTCATTCTTCCCCTGACAGGTTTTAAATATTTTACAAACGGAGCGATTTCGCGTAATGGAACGCCTGTTAATCCTGACACTGTTAAAAGAGACGCAAGGACATTTCCCGAGTTATATGCGCCTGGAAGTCTGTCGCGCAGTTGGATAAGTTCTCCTGACTCAGGAATTGATATTACATACCAGTTGCCCCACGCGCAGCTCTCTATCGCTTCAAGGATGACATCTCCGTCTCTGCCGGCGGGACTGTATCTGAATATTTTATTTTTTGATAATTTTATTATATAACGCGCGCTTTTATCGTCGTTGTTTATTACGCCGAACGATCCTGCGAACGAGCTTCCGGTTTCGGGAACATAACGGTTTACGGCGCGGAAAAGGTTTGCTTTATCATCCCTGTACTGTTCCCATGTTCCGTGAAACTCAAGATGCTCATGAGTTATGTTTGTAAGAACTCCGGAGCAGAAATCGACATCTCCAAGACGGTTAGTCTTGGGAGAAAGACCGTGGGAACTCGCTTCCAATACCGCGTACTCACATCCGTTATCTGCAATTTCTCTCAGAAGCCTCTGAACTACCGGAGCTTCAGGAGTTGTCTGGTGTTCCGAATTCCATATAACGTCTCCTCCAAAACAACGCTGGACTGTAGAAACAAAGCCGGCTTTTTTCCCAAGCATTGTCAGTAACTGCCAGATAAGATAAACAGTTGTGCTTTTGCCTTCGGTTCCTGTGACTCCCGTTACGAGCATACTTTGTGAAGGAAACCTGTAATAGGACGCGCTTATTGGGGACATTGCGAAACGCGCGTCTTTTACTTTTAAATAAATAATTCCGTCTTTTTTTTCCGCAATATCGTTTTCGTGAACAATAACCGAAGCGCCGCGGTTAATTGCGTCGTCTATATAGAGACTGCCGTCTGTATGAATACCCGGGAGGGCAAAAAAAAGGCTTCCCTGTTTAACATTTCTGGAATCATATTCAAGAGAGTTTATATCGGGATCTGTTTTTCCTTCTATGGAAATAAAACCTGATTTCTGTGAAATTTGTTTTGTAAAGAATTGCGAAAAGTACATTACGCGCTTACTCCTCGCCAAAAACAATTGCTGTAAATGTGGAGAGCTTCGCATCAGGCATGTAACAGTATCCCGAAGGAAGACCTGCTTTTAAGCAAATATAATCGAGGTATTCGTCAAGATTCCATCCCTGTTCTACCGGAACCTGCGGAAGAAGAACGCCGGAACGTCCTCTGCCTGTCAGTAATAATCCATGAACGCCGACTTCCACTTTTTGCGGATCGGCGCAAGGCGTCATCGGAGAAAGCGCTGATATTTCGATATGGCAGAATTTAAATTCTTCTTTTTTGATAGAAGGAAAACGCGGATCTCCGAAGGCGGCTTCATTTGCCATTACCCGGACTGTTTCGATCAGCGGAAGCGACGCCGTCATCCTTCCGATACAGCCGCGCAAACTGCGTCCCGGAAGCATATGCAAAGTGACGAACGCTCCGCAAGGGGTATGCAGGTTTGAATCTGCGCTTATGTCGCCGCTGAACGACGGTTCACGGCCTTCCAATTTTGCCAAAATTGATTCCCGCGCCTGAGAAAGCAGAATTTTTTGTTCTTCTTTGGTTATGGTGAATTCCATTTCTTTAATATATTATATTAAAGGAAGTTTTTATGGAACAAGGAAGAAAGTCAAAAACAATAAAAATAGGCGGTTTTTCCCATGTTCGCCCTGTTTTCGTCGGAGGAAACAGTCCTGTCGTTATTCAAACAATGTGGAAGGATCGTCTCCTGATTCAAGATTTGGATAACGCCGCGGCCAAAATCGAGGAATTGGGCTTGATGGGCTGCAATCTTCTGCGCTTTGCGGTTCCCGACATTCAATCCGCCGAGTTACTCGGCAGGCTCGCCGGGATGGTGTCAATGCCGCTTGCAGCCGATATTCACTTTGATTATAAAATCGCGCTTCGGTGTATGGATTTCCCGATCGCCAAAATCCGTATTAACCCGGGAAATATCGGAAGCGCCGAAAAAGTCCGCCTTGTGCTTGAAAAAGCCGCCGCAGGCTCTGTTCCGGTCAGAATCGGTGTAAACGCGGGAAGTTTGCCGCAAGACCTTCGTAAACAGGCAGATGAAGGCGTTTTAACTTCCGCGCAGGCTTTAGTCCGGGCGGCTGAGAGGGAAACAGCCTTTTTTAAGGATTTTGGCTTTACTGACTATCTGGTATCAATGAAAGCCAGCTCAGTTGCCGATACTATAATAGCGAACCGTTTTTTTTCGGCGGGGATGGAAGCGGAGGATGAAAGCCCTCCCCTGCATATCGGGGTGACAGAAGCCGGTCCTTTGACAGCCGGAGTCGCCAGAAATACCGCCGCTTTAGTAACGCTGTTAACAGAGGGTATCGGCGATACGATAAGAGTATCATTGTCCGACACCATGGAAAACGAGATAATCGCAGGCAGGGAGATACTGACTGCCGCCGCCCAGCTTGCGAGCGGAAACGACAGGCTGAAACACAGGGGTGTGAATATTGTTTCATGTCCACGCTGCGGACGGTACAGTTTCGACACTCACGGCTTTTCAAGCCGCTGGCTGTCTAGACTATACGCCATGGACAAGGACATAACTGTAGCAATTATGGGCTGTGAGGTGAACGGCCCTGTGGAAGCCAAACATGCCGATTTAGGTATAACAGGAGCAGGAGATAAAGTTTTGATTTTTATACACGGCGAGATAATTAAAACAATCACCGCTGATTCAGCGGATACTGCATTTAACGAGGAACTAAAGAAACTATGATTAATTGTAAACAAAGTAGAAATGTAATCTTAATGATTTTATTATTATCCTCAGTTTCTTTATTTGCGCAGCAGCCGATAGCTCCGCCGTGGTGGCTGTCGCTTGAAACAGGCAAGCAGAATTTCAGAGCAGGCGACTTTGGATCGGCTTTGATGCTGTTTGAAGACGCACGGCGTGACAGGCGGGCAATGTATGAGCAGATGGAAAGAGATGTAATTACATTGCTTTCCATTAACGAAGTCCGCAGAATCGGCGATTCGCTTGAAAGAGTCGAACGTTATGCGAAAGATAGACATTATAACGCCGCGACTGCCGCGTTTAACGAATTGTATTATCGTGTGCCAAGAGCGGGTTTTAACAACTCGGCATTGTCGGCGCTTGCGGCGTTCGACAGGCTTAAAAATTATCCAGAGGCTGAATATTGGATCGGCGAAGTTTATCGTGTTGAAGGCGAACTGCAGCTTGCGCTGTCTCAGTTCAAGAAAGCGTATTCAATGCGCGGCATTGCGGATGATCCGGGATTTGGAACATCATTGCGCTATAAGATCGCGGGTATTCATAACATTAAACAGGAATACACCGAGATGATAGACGTGTATCTTTCGATTATCAATGAATCGGATACGCTTTGGGCAAGCTCCGCGATAAACGGCGACAGCGGCGCGCCTGTTTCAGATGCGCAAGCCGCCGCTTCTTTCGCAAGATCCGCTATGACGCGGACATTATCAGAGCATGGTATAAACCGCTTTTTGGAATTGTACAGATACAATAACAGTATTGTAGAGCCCGCGCACAGATTATTAGGTTTTTATTTCGCGCCGCGAAGCCGTCCGTCAGCCGAACAGCATTTAATGTTTTCGTTTCTTATTCAGAATACAAAAATTATAGAAGAAGTCCGGCGCCGTACATTTGACTTTGTATTTACAGATCTTTCATCGCTTGCGCAGGAGATTTACAGGAACCCGCTTTTATTATCGTATATTGATGAAGTCGAGTATTTTAGAACGATTTACTATTTCGGGGTAAGCCTTTACTGGAATGGAAAAACATCTTCAGGGCGTTCGCTTTGGGAATTTCTCGCAAGCCAGCCTCAGGCGGGCGAATGGAACAGCAGAGCCGTTATGCAGATTCGAAATCCGCACCCGGAACCGCTGATAGAAGCTCCCAGAAGTTAAAATAAATTCTACTGTCGGGCAACCCGGATTTGAACCGGGGACCCCAAGTCCCCCAGACTTGTACGCTAAACCAACTGCGCTATTGCCCGCCAGTCGAATCTATTATTGATCACGTTACCAAAATGACGCTTCTTTGTCAATCGGGCTGTCCGTAATAAGCATTCTCTCCGTGTTTGCGTTCCCAGTGTTTTTTTATAATGTGATCCGGCAGAGATTTTGCGTCAGGATCAATTGTTATTGTGAGAAGCGCCATTTTACAAATTTCTTCCAGTACCGAACTGTTGTATACCGATTGAAGAGCGCTGTCTCCCCATGTATAAGGGCCGTGGCCTTTTACTAGAATCATATTGGCGCTCGCCGGGTTTAACCTGTATGTTTTTAATGTATTAATAATCAGATTGCCTGTCTCGTATTCGTAATCATTTAAAACAGTGTCAACGCTCATAAATTCCGCGCAGGGAATTTCGCGCATACTGTGATCGGCGTGAGTTGTGCCAAAAATTGGAACAGGTTTTCCGGCTTGCGCCCATGTCGTGGCATAAACCGAATGAGTGTGCGTAATGCCTTTAATATCTTTAAACTCCCTGTATAAAACCAAATGTGTTTTTGTATCAGACGAAGGTTTCAATTTTCCATCGACAATGTTTCCGTCAAGATCGATTATAACCATCGACTGCGGTTTTAATTTATCGTATTCAACACCGGACGGTTTTATCGCGAATATGCCCTTACCGGAATCGAAAGCCGAAGAATTACCCCATGTAAAAATTGTAAGATTATTACGTTTTATTTCCATGTTTGCTTCGTAAGCTTCTTCGCGTAATGTTTTATAATTTATCATTTGTTCCTCTCCTTATTTATGACAGCTCGCGCTGTTAACGGTAAGAAATTTGGTTCCAATATGTTTCACCCCATCTAAGTTCATCCTGCAGTCTGTTTACATTCGTATTCTTGTCAATTAACACAAATTCTATGCCGCACATTGCTGCCCAATCATGAAAATAATCCGATGTCAGAGCGCTTGTGTAAACAGAATGATGAGTTCCGCCGCACAATATCCACGCTTCAGCGGAATCCGCCAGACTCGGGCGCGGTTTCCATAACGCGCGGGCGACAGGAAGGCGCGGCATTTCATTTTCTATTTTAACGGTTTCAATTTCATTGACAATCATCCTAAAGCGATTGCCGAGATCGACCAAAGTCGCAAGAACAGCGCTTCCGGCGGCGGCGTTAAACACTAAACGCGCGGGATCATCTTTGCCGCCGATTGCAAGCGGATGTATTTCAATTCGCGGTCTGTCTTGCGCTATAGAAGGGCAGATTTCAAGCATATGAGCGCCGAGGACGGCTTCATTTCCAGGCTCAAAGTGGTATGTGTAATCTTCCATGAATGAAACGCCGCCTGAAAGTCCCTGCGCCATTATTTTCGCGCAAAAGGTCAGCATTGACTGTTTCCAGTCTCCTTCCGCGCCAAAACCGTAACCCTGCTCCATCAGCCTCTGCGCGGCAAGACCCGGCAGTTGCGGCAAACCGTGCAAGTCCTGAAAATTTGTTGTAAAAGCGCCTGAGTTACAGACTTCAAGCATCTGTTTAAGGGCGATTTCAATCTTTGCCTGCTGAAGCACCGTGTTTCTTTTAACACTGTCCTGTTTTATTCCGGGAGCGATTTCATATAACGATTCATATTCATTTAATAAATTTTCCGCCTGCGAGTCAGAAATATTCGCATAACGATCGGCTAAATCGCCTATACCCCATGTATTTACCTGCCATCCCATTTTTATTTGAGCTTCAACTTTATCACCTTCTGTTACGGCGACTTCGCGCATATTGTCTCCAAGACGAAGGACAGCTTTATTCATGCCTTCATGTTTTGCAGAAGCCGCGCGCATCCAAACGCCGATCTTTCGGCGCAGTTCGTTGTCCTGCCAGAAACCGGCGATAACTTTTCGCGCAAGGCGCATCCTTGTGTGGATATAACCGTGTTCCCTGTCGCCGTGCGCGGACTGGTTCAGATTCATGAAATCCATATCGATTTTTGCCCATGGAATGTCCCGGTTAAACTGGGTGTGCAGGTGTAATAACGGCTTACGATTAACCGAAAACCCCTGTATCCACATTTTGGAAGGCGAAAAAGTGTGCATCCATGTGATAATACCCGCGCACGAGGGAGAGGCGTTTGCTTCTTCAAAAAGGCTTCGGATACCCTGCGGCGATTTGGCTGTCGGTTTAAAAACGACAGCGCACGGGATATACGGGCTTTTGTTAAATTCGTCTGTCATTATTTTCGCATGATCTGCAACCTGCCTAAGTGTTTCGTCCCCGTATAAATCCTGGCTTCCGACAATAAACCAGAATTCGCAATCTTTTAAATTAATCATAGCCACCTTCCAATTTTAATTTAAATTTTCTATAGCCGCTTTTTCTATATTAAGCCCTGCGGCGTAGCGCTGCATAAATATGTTAAAACTTTCTCTGTCTCTTGCGTCAGGCTTAACATTTATCGTGGAAACGTCCGCAAAAACTTTTTCAGCTAAAAATTGTTCAAGAGTACAAACGCCTTGCGGTTTTTGCAGGATGTATGAAGCAAGCAGGGCGATCCCCCACGCGCCGCCTTCCGCCGCGGAGTTTTCCATAACAGAGACAGGCGTATTTAAAGCCGCTGCCATAAGACGCTGTCCTGTTTCTTTTGTTTTAAACAAACCGCCGTGTCCAAGAAGGCTGTCTATACGGACATTTTCTTTTTCTGTAAGTATATCCATACCTAATTTTAAAGTCGCGAAAGCGGAAAATAGCAGAGTTCTCATAAAATTGGGAAGCGTAAATTTACTGTCGGCAAGCCGCGCGATTAACGGTCTTCCTTCTTCAATTCCGGTAATCGGTTCACCCGAATAGTAATTGCAGGAAAAAATACCGCCTGTGTCAATGTCAGCTTCCAGAGCTTTTCTGTACAGTGCGGCGTAAAGGGCGCTCTTGTCTGTTTTCGCGCCTGTTGTTTCAATTACTTCGTTAAAAAGTTTTATCCACGCGTCAATGTCAGACGCGCAGTTGTTGCAATGAACCATCGCGACAGATTTTCCGTCCGGGGTTGTGACAATATCAATTTCGGGATATACCTTTGACAGATTTTTCTCCAGCACAATCATCGCGAAAATAGAAGTTCCTGCGGAAATGTTTCCGGTTCTTTCTGTTATGGTGTTAGTTGCAATCATGCCGGTACCCGCATCTCCTTCAGGCGGACAGAATGGAATACCCGGTTTTAGAGAGGCGTCCGGGGAGAGCAGAAGCGCTCCTTCTTCTGTGAGTGATCCGGCTTCTTCGCCCGCGTTTAAAATTGAAGGGAGTATACCGGCAATCTTCCAGCTAAAATTGTACGGAGAGGCGATTTCAGAAAATATTTCTATCATTTTTAAATCATAGTTTTGCGTAACGCTGTCAATAGGAAATATTCCTGAAGCGTCGCCTATGCCAAGAACTTTTTTACCGGTTAGTTTTTGATGAACATAACCTGCCAGAGTAGTTATATATTCAATATCTTTTACATGAGCTTCTTCGTTTAACATTGCCTGATAAAGGTGCGCTATGCTCCAGCGCAGGGGAATATTAAAGTTAAATTTGTCAGTCAGAATACCTGCCGCTTTTTCAGTTGCGGTATTGCGCCATGTGCGAAACTGCGCGAGCTGTTTTTCATTCTTGTCAAAGACAAGGTATCCGTGCATCATGGCGGAAATGCCGATTGATCCAACCCGTGCAAGATCAATGCCGTAAAGTTTTTTTACTTCTGTTTTAAGGTTGAAATAACAGCATTGAATCCCTTTCCAGACATCATCCAAATGGTATGTCCAGATGCCGTCTTCCAGTCTGTTTTCCCAATCATAACCGCCTGCGGCAATAAGGGTAAAATCTTCATTTATTAACACCGCTTTAATGCGGGTGGAGCCAAGTTCGATACCAAGAGACGTTTTCCCTTCGATTATATTTTTCTTCGGGTCCATGGATCGATTATATATTGATAAACGATTTATCTCAACTTGACTTTAAAACCGGTTTGTCATAATCATCAGGCGGAATAAAGCCGAGCAGTTGTATGCATGTTGACGCGATGGAGCTAATCCCCAGTTCTGTTGACAGACAGGCATCCTTAGGTTCGTTTTGATACTCACCCTTGTATTCAGGATCATACACGATGCATGGAACGGGATTGAGACTGTGGCTTGTTTTTGTAATCGGCGACCCGTCTTCTTTTCTAAGGACTTCTCCGTTTTTTTTGTTATGTTCGTACATATCGTCACTGTTGCCGTGATCCGCCGTGATGACCATCACGGCTCCCGCTTTTTCAACCGCTTCTTTTATTCTTCCAAGTTGAATATCCATGCCTTCCATCGATTCAATTACCGCGTTGTAAACGCCGGTGTGCCCGACCATGTCGCCGTTAGGAAAATTCAATCTGATAAAATCGTATTTGCCTGAACCTATCGCCTCGACGACTTTATCAGTAATTTCTTTACATTTCATTAAAGGTTTTTGCTCAAACGGAATTACATCGCTTTTTATTTCCACATAGTCTTCCAGTTTTTCATTGAATTTACCGGTGCGGTTACCGTTAAAAAAGTAAGTAACATGCCCGTATTTTTGCGTTTCAGAAATCGCGAGAGTGCGTACTCCGCTTGCCGTAAGATATTCACCCATTGTGCGATCAATCGAGGGCGGATTTACAAGGAACCGTTTTGGAACATGAAGATCACCGTCGTATTCCATAATACCGGCGTAACAAACTTTAGGTCTCCTCTTGCGGTCAAACTTGTTAAAGTTGTCTTCTTCAAACGCGGCTGTAATTTCAAGCGCGCGATCTCCTCTGAAATTAAAATAAATTACAGAATCGCCGTCTTCGATTGTGCCGATAGGCGCCGGCTTGCCGTCTTTGCCGTTTTCGATTATTACAAATTCTTTTAAATCCTGATCTATAATGCCGGGAATTTCTTTGCGGTATGTTTCAACAGCTTCCCGTGCGGATGTAAATTGACGGGCAGCTCCAAGCACATGGGTCTGCCAGCCTCGATCTACCATCGACCAATCCGCGCCGTATCGATCCATAGTGATCCACATCCGTCCGCCGCCCGAGCCGATTTTCGCGTCAAAGTTTTCATCGTTTAATTCTTTTAAAAACGCTTCGAACGGATCGATATAATCAAAAGCACTTAGTTTTCCCACATCGCGGCCGTCAAATAATACATGAATTCTAACGCGTTTAATATTTTCTTTTTTAGCGTGTATGATCATCGCTTTTAAATGATCTAGGTGGCTGTGAACATTACCGTCAGAAAAGAGCCCTAAAAAGTGGAGTGTGCCGGGTTGATGGCATCCCGCGCATTTCGCGCCGCCTTTAACGTTGGCAATTATTTCCTTCCATGCGGCGCCTTCAAACATTGCACCTGTCTTGATGGAATCGGAAACAAGCGCCGCGCCCTGATTAAAAACGCGTCCGCAGCCCATTGCGTTATGCCCGACTTCGCTGTTACCCATGTCCTCGTCTGTGGGAAGCCCTACCGCTTTTCCGTGCGCTTTCAGCCTTGTATGCGGATTTTGCTCTGTTAGAGCGTTTAAATTATCCATTTTTGAATTGGCTACAGCGTCGCCTTCTTTATATTCTCCGTAACCGACACCGTCCATTATTACCAATACTACAGGGCCTTTGCGGCTTTTCCATGCAGGGTTTTTCTTCAGGGTTTCCATAATTACTCCTTATTGCTGTGATTATATCATAAAATTGATTAATCGGAAAGATTGATACACTGTATCCGGTTCTACAAATATACTTCAACAGGGATAGTTGTATTTATTCCGGCGAAAGCGGCGCGCAATGATTCAGCGCGTTTTTCAAGGTATTGCGCGGGCAGGGAAGAAGCTAAAGGATCTTCTGGAGCGGGGCGCGCTTTACCGTAGATTTGCACTTTACGGATATTACCTCCGGCGTCTTCCGCCATTTTACAGACAAGAGCTTCCCACGCTTTTTCTTCCGTCTGCGGAGGCTGTATGCCTTCGACAGCGCAGAGCATTGTCTGTATTGTTGCAGGAGCGCATTTAATAAAATCTTTTATTTTTCCTGTTAATTCGTAAAAACCTGTCGCGCAGCGGTTAATCTTTTGATACCAGTCAGGCGTACCTGCATCCAGTTTTAGCCAGATGTCAAGGAATGGAGTTGCGCGCTTTGCATCTTCGGCGCAGGCTTCTTTAAGCATGTTAAAAATGTGCGTTTGTAAAAGTTCCGTTCCGTTTGTTATCACAACAATCCGCGAAGAAGGAGAAGCATCCGAAACGGCAAGCGTTTCCATGTAAATTTTTTCCGCCAGCTTAAACGCTTCGGCAAAAGCGGGGGAGAGCGTAGGCTCGCCGTTACCTGAAAAGCAAATATCTTTGACAGGTATTTTTTCCTTCTTTGCGTTATCAATCGCCGCGCGTAAATCAGTTTCCATCTGTTCAAGAGAGAATTTGGCTCCGCTTGAAAATGGAAACACTTCGCAATAAGGGCAGTCAAATTGACAGCTTTTTTTATCAGGAAAAAGATTGACGCCGATTGAAAGACCTGCCGAGCGGCGGGAATATACAGGGTACACAATAACGCCCTTTTCTCTTTCGCGATGGTTTGTTACAGGAGTGATGTTCATTGCCATGACTTACTATAAATAAATAAATTAAAATATGCTATCCTGTATTCATGGATGATAAAACAGCCTCGCAGGCGCAAATGCTTTCAAACCGTCTGCAAAAACGTTTTCGACACCTTAAAAAATGGGCGCAAAGAACAGGCGCAGGCGTTTTCAGGCTTTATGATCGCGATATACCGGAAATTCCTCTCGCGCTTGATTTCTACGGCAATTGTATCAGGCTGCAAGAAGCCGCCGTCTCCGGCGCTCTGTACAAACGCCCCTATGAAAAAGATGAAAATGACGAAACACTGTGGCTCGCGGCAATGAAGGAAAGCATTTCTGCCGCGCTTGGAATAAAACATGAAAATGTATTTTTAAAAAAGCGTCAAAAACAAAAAGGTTTGTCGCAGTATGAAAAAATAGGAGAAACCCGTTTTACGCAAATCATAAAAGAGGGCGGTCTTTCTTTTAAGGTAAATTTATCCGATTACCTTGACACAGGTCTTTTTGCGGACAGGCGGCTTCTTCGCGCCGTTATACGCAGCGAGTCTGCTAATAAAAATGTTTTAAATTTATTTTCATACACGGGCGCTTTTTCAGTTTATGCGGCGGCGGGAGGCGCCGCTTCCACCGATTCTGTTGATCTTTCTAACACTTATTTAAATTGGGCTGGAGAGAACTTTTTATTAAACGGTTTTGAATTTAAATTGGCTAAGAAAGGCATTCACACAGACAGAATAAGAGAAGAATATCCCGCCATGACGCGAAGCGCGCAAAGGACGCAGAGCTGCGGTTCTGAGCTTGACCGTAACCAACATACGCTTATCAGGGATGATGTATTAGAGTTCGTCAGGAAGGCTATAACTGAGAAAAAATTGTGGGATATAATTGTGATAGATCCTCCGGCTTTTTCCAATTCCAAGAAAATGCCTGATAATTTTGATATAAACAGAGATATAACAGATTTGCTTGTAAAATGTCTTGAGCTTCTTCGGGCGGACGGGAAAATGTTTGTCAGCGTGAATGTCCGCCGAGGCGCTTTTTCTGCTCAGGAATTGGATGCGCAACTGCGCTCAAAATCTTCGCAGAAGGATTTACAAGTAATTGATTTAGATAATAAAATAACAGATGAGGACTTTAAAAGCAGGAAAATACCAAAAGCGTTTTTAATCAGGAGGTAAATGTTTTTATGTTAAAAAACCGGATTCTGTTTTTATTTTCAACCCTGTTTAAATGCTGCTCTAATCTGCCGCAGGAATCTGATAACAAGAACGAAGAAAATAAACCAATTCTAAAATATCCCATTATACTTGTTCATGGGATTATTGCTCATGACAGAGAAAGCATTATTAATTTTTGGGGAAGAATCCCCGAAACTTTTGCCGAAAACGGCATTAAAATATTTTTGGGAAACACGGATGCATGGGGCAGTTTTGAGTCAAACGCCGAGCTTTTAAAAGATACAATCGATAAAGTTTTATTGGAAACCCGCAGCGGGAAGGTTAATATAATTGCTCATTCAAAAGGCGGGCTTGACTCCCGTTATTTAATTAAAAAATACAACTACGGCGGCAAAGTGGCAAGCCTTACGACTATTTCTACGCCGCATCACGGCGCGGAACTCGCTGATTTAATTTTTCATCAAAAAATTGTTCACACAAAATCCGTTAAAAAAGCGCTTGAAATTTACGGGCATATCATCGGAGATATTAATCCCGATTTATACAGCGTTAATTACGAGTTAACAACCCAAAATATGAAAGTGTTTAACGAAAATATTATACCGGATGAGCAGGTGTTTTATCAGAGCGTATATACCACAATGAAAAACGCCTTTGACGACATAGCGCACTTTAATAATTATTTATCTATCAGGAAAGTAAGCGGAGATAACGACGGTCTTGTAAGCGAAGTTTCCGCAAGATGGAGCGACAACATTAAGAAATACGAAAACATTTCACACACAGAAATCCTTGATATTAAAAAACGTAAAATATCTGGAATACATATCCCCGATATTTACATGGATATTGTAAGAGCTCTGGGTGAAAGAGGGTTTTAAAAAGATTTAATATTTTTTGCCTGTCGTTGCGGTATTAACGCCGCCGCTGTTAATTTTACAGTTTTAAGAATTCATCTCTGCTTGAAAAACCGGTTTTAAAATAAATTTTACTAATATAATTTTCTACGGTTCTTAAGTTAATATTTAATGTATTGGCAATTTGCTTGTTTGATTTATTTTCTTTTATTAATTCAATCACATCTATCTCCCGTTTTGAAAACTTCGCGTAAACAGAGGAGTTTTCTTTTAATTTGATATTTACCTCGCCGGAAATATATACCTTACCGCTTAGTATCGTATCTATAGCTTTTAATAGTTCATCTTTGCCGCCTGTTTTTGATAAAAATCCTGCAGCTCCCAATTTTAAAGCCGTCTGTATTTTAAATGAATCGCCAAGAGCGGAGCAAACAAGAACAGGAGGTTTGGTAACTTTTTTATTATGGCAAAATTCTTCCAGCATCGGAAGAAAATCCAGACCGTTATCTTCGCCAAGGAGCATGTCAAGAATAATAAGGGAGGGCAGAGTATCTGTTTTTTCGATGATACTCATAGCTTCTTTAAGGGATTGCGCCTGAGCGCAAACTTTAAAAATGCCTGTCTGTTCCAGAATAGAAACAATCCCTGCGTTTAGCATTGGGTGATCATCGATTAATAATACTTGCATTGCTTATTTTATGGTTTTATAACGCTTCGCGCAACATGGATATTTCATCGGTTAATGCTTTTTCTACAAAGCTATTAAGTGACAAATGTTTTTTCTTTGCCAATATTGCGACTTGTCTGTGAAGCTCCGGCGATAACCGCACATTAAATTTACCTGAGTATGGTTTCTCAGGTTCAACTCCTTCTTCTTTGCACCATGAAATATAATCGTTTATTGAATCTTTAAACGCTTTTTCTATTTCCTTTACTGTTGTTCCCTGAAAAGTAATAACATCTCTGGTATTAATAACGTCTCCATGAAAAATTTGAGCTTGTGCGTCATATTCTACAGTTCCTAAATAACCTTTATATTCCATCATAATTGTACCCCCGCATTTTCAAGAAATCTTCGAACAGAATTTACGGCTCCTTTATCGGTGGTTTTTTGCGGATGAGGACGGTGAAAAACAGCACGTGATTCATTTAACTTAATTCGTATTCTCGATCCTGAACCTTCCGATATTTTACCTCCCAAAGCAGCAAAAAGACTTTCAATATCTGCCCATAGGATATTAGCTTGTGTAGGGTTCTTAAAAACTAACTCCATTGTCTTTTTGTGCTTAGAGTTCATATTGAAATGGTACTATAATGTGATACCAGGGTCAACTAGTAAAGAAGACTCAAGAATAAACCCCTTTTAATTGCAATTTTCCATGTTCTTGTGCGTAAACGCACAAAAATCATGTATTTTCTCTCGAAAACTGTGCGTTTTACACGCTTTTTTTAATTTTTTTTCCGCTTTAAATTTAATAAATATTCCCGTATGAGAATAAAAATTGTCAGCGGTGACATTAAAACCGCAGAGGAGTTTTGTATGAAGAAAAGTAAACTTTTGATTGTAGTCTTGATTGGACTACTGTTAGCGGTCGGATTGGGTCAATTAGCCTGCAGCCTCGGCGTAGACTGTGAAGGTTCGTGCGGCATGATTTATAGCCAGCCAGGCGGCGGTAACTGTAGTGGAGTCAACGGTGGTTCTGGAGATAGTTGCGACGGAACCAAATCTGGTTGTATATGTAAAAAATGATTAGTGTATGTCCGCCAGGTCGGTTTCTTGGCGGACAGATGGTATTTCCAAACACACCAAAGAGCCTTCGCCCGTGATTTTTATTCAAAAGGGTTTAATAGTTCCAGTTTAGGAATTTTCTTAAAATCATCTATATTGCGAGTTACTAATATGAAATTTGCAATTAAGGCGGTAGCAGCAATAATTGCGTCTGGTAGTTTGATTTTATTATGCTTGCATAATTCAATTGTAGTTTTTATTACATTTTTACTTAATGGGTATATTACTGATGTATTTATAAAATTTGCCAGAATTGTTTCGTTTTCATGAGTGTCGTTAAATCTCAATAC
>WQSF01000011.1 GCA_009788065.1 Treponema sp. | reverse complement strand
CACGAGACGCGGGAAACGGCTGAATATCTGGCTGATGGGAACCATGCGGATGCGCATAACGCCTTCCTGAAGTTCGCCTGTGATACGCCCGAGGTTCTGCGATGTTGAGCGGAATTTTGCGATGCTTCCTTTAAATGCGGTTTCGAAGCCGTCGAACATTGTAAAGACATCGCCGTATGTTTCGTTAATGTCTTTGCGGACATCTTTAATGGATTTACCTTCCTGAATGTGACCAAGAAATTCCGGCAGACTGTCGAACAGGTTTTTAATTTTATCGCGGTATTGATTTTCGATATCGCGAAGCTGGTTTGTAAGCCCGCCGAACTGCATATTGATCTGGTTGAAAGTAGCTTTTGTAATAACAGTTTCAGATACAAGATTTAAAAGATCGTCGATTCGTTTTGAATCTACGCGCAAAACAGAACCGGCTTCCTTCCCGGCTTTCTTTGCGTCTTCTGCGCTTTTTTCGTTAGCCGCTTTTGGTGGAGCCGCTTTGGGAGCCGCTGCTGCAGGCGCTGCCGCCTGAGGAGCCGCTGCCGCCGCAGGCGCAGGAGCCGACGCCGCCGGTCTTGGAGCTGCCGCAGGCGCGGGAGCCGAAGCCGCAGGCTTCATGTCGGAAATATTTGTAACGTTGGAATCTAAACTGACATCGGGAAGAATAACGGCTTTTTTTAATTTCTGAGGATCTGCGTTAGACCCGATATAATAATCGACCGTCGGGAAAAAGTTATCTGCATAAAGCTGTTCAAAGTCCGGCGTTGTTTTAAGAATGGTTCCGTAGCTTTTAAGAACCGCGTAAACCTGAATGCCGCCGACTGTATTCATCAAACTTGATTCGTCGAATTTAACTGAAACTTTGTAAATCGGCATTCCGCCGTCTACGGAATCTCTGAGCTCTTCGATCTCTCTCTCCGACAAATCTCCGCCGGAAGAAGCGGCCGGAGCGGCTTGCGGGGGAGGCGGAGGCGGCGCCTTTACGGGCGCTTTCGCGGGAGCTTTTGCCGCCGCTTGAGGTCCAAGTAATGCGCGTAACTTACCTTCGATTGCCGAAGTATCGTCTTTATAAACCGAGCCGTTCATCCTCTCGTCGAGCATCGCCTTGATAACATCGATTGCCTGAAGCAGCGCGTCAACTACATCTCCGTTTACGGATATTTGGTCTGACCGGATTGCGTCAAAAACATCTTCAACAAGATGGGTGAAGTGTGAAAGTTCCATCATTTCCACGGTTGCCGATCCGCCTTTGAGCGTATGAGCAGCACGGAAAATCTCGTCCACGGCGTCCTTATTGGCGCCCTCGTTTTCAAGAACTAAAACGTTTTGTTCCATCTGGTCCACCTGCATTTGCGCTTCGCTGAAAAAGTCCTTGAGAAGTTCTTCGTTATTAGGATCAAGATAATCACTCATATTATCAATAATCTTACAAAAATGCCTAAAAGTCAAGTAACGATTTGCGCAAATAAGGAAGAAATTGCCCCATAATATTAATAAATAGGACACCTTTTTCAAAAAAACCCTTAGAATTGCATTTTAATATTGAAAGTATTAGAATTATGTTATGAAACGGTTGTTTTTGCAATACATCTGTATAGCATTACTTTTTTTGACAATTCCGGGTGTTTTAGAGGCATTTGAACTTGAAATAACAGCAGGCATCAATGGAATGACCTTTCATCCCGATAAAACAAGAACATATGCCGAATCAGGCGATGAATTCGGACCGTATCCCTACGCTTTGGGAAATATCAGCCTTCGGCGCGACATTACAAAGTCATTATCATTTAATATTAACCTCGAAAGAGATAATATTCTTCAAAACAGCATGAATATAAGGCTTATTTCCAGAACAGATCATTTTAAATTTGAATTTGGCCCGTTTTTAGGGCTAACAGACAGCGCCGGCAAGCCCGATGCGGGCATAATCGGCGAGCTGGAACTGACTTTTCCCGGAATTTTTTATATATCAATACACGGATCTTCGACTCTCGGCTCTAAAATTGACAAATTTAGCCCAAATACGAGAGAAACCTTAGGCACAAAAACCGGTTTTTGGATAAAAAGCACGGTTATTTCTCTATACGCAGACTATAAAAGCCTTTCATGGCAAAAAGAAGAATACCTAACCATAAGAGACGCGAATGTGAGATTCTGCGCCTGCTTGGATTTTTTTGGCAAAAATTCCAAGGTTACCGGAAACGTTTTTACAGGGTATCAGAAATATTACAGGTATTATAAAAGGGGAAATCTGGAAACATCCGACGCGCTTAGTTCATGGCTTGCCGGAGCGGAATTTAATTTTCAAGTAACACGGCCGCTCGGAATAATAATCGGCTTTGAAGTGCCTTTTTACAATGTCCCGGAAAATCCGTTAACGGTTACGAATAGGTTTATACTTCTTTCCAAGTTATACGCCGGTTTTGTTTACTCATTCAGATAAGTCCGGCAGGTTATTTATGACAGAAATTGATATTGTAATTCGTATTGTACTCGCGTTTATCGCAGGCGGTATTATCGGCTTTGAACGGTCAAGCCGCCGCCAGGTTGCAGGTTTAAGAACCCATATACTAATCGCTGTCGGAGCCGCGACTCTTATGGTTCTTTCGATATGGCTTCCCAAGCAAATGGATTCAGGCGATCCCGGAAGGATCGCGGCGCAGGTCGTTTCCGGCATCGGCTTTTTAGGCGCGGGAGCGATTATACGTCTGGGCAACAGCATAAGAGGTCTGACAACCGCCGCGTCTTTGTGGCTTACCGCGGCGATTGGCCTTGCAATCGGAGCTGGTTTGTATATCGCCGCTGTCACCGCGGTTGTTCTTGCCATTATTACGCTTGTTTTATTAAATCATCTGGAAAGAAAACTTTTTCCTGAAGATAATTGGAAGAAAGAAAATTAAATAATGTTTTTTTAATGAATTTAAATATGGGCGTGGGCGGAAAGCCCTTGTTTCAATTTATTAATAATCGTTATGGGCAAATTTCATAACGAAGTCTGAGCTCTTCCTGTTCCGCTTCTTCCGCTTCGGATGTGCAGGTGTTGTATCTGCCGGTACAAGCTCGGGGTATGTATCAAACAGGCTTTGAGCAATTCTTATATCGTCTTTCCATGTCAATTCGTCTGTCAAAAAGATTCCACCCTTTTTATGTTAATCCTTTGCAAAATAGACACTGAACAGTGTCCGTCATAGGAGGCACAGATGATAAGCCGCCGCATTTATTGCAAGCCGCTATAAATCTCTCCTTACTACTATATTTAATGTGAAAATACCAATAATACGATATTTTTTCAACCGCTTTTAAAATTATTTTTGCATATTTGTATTATTTTAATAGGTGACTGTCACCAAAGAAATGGTGACTGACACCTTTTTGCAACCGCTTTTTATATTGGTTTTACATTTTCATTGATTATTTAATTATGTTTTTTGTAATCGTCCTTTTATTCATTTTTGGGTTAAACGGTGTTATAGGTTTTTTTGAAGGTATCTGCTTTGTGTCCATATTAATAAGCTATACAGTATGGACTGTAATTAATCAAGAAAAAATACAGATTCAAATAAAATTGAAGCGCCTACAATAAATCCATTTTTTGCAATCTATATGTTTATTTTATTCAGGTAATATATCGGATTGTAAATAGTAATTGAAAGACCTCTATTTTCCCGCTATAATTGACAAATGGCAGCCCCACTGACAGTCAGCGAGTTAACCGAGCAAATCCGCCTTAATTTGGAAAACTCTTTTTCCGTTGTTTGCGTCGAAGGGGAAATTTCCAACTGCAGGCCGGCAAGCTCGGGGCATTTGTATTTCAGTTTAAAAGACTCAGGTGCGAAAATCGATGCTGTAATGTTTAAAAACAGATTGCGCGGTCTGACTTTTGAGCCTAAAGACGGAATGTTGCTGCGCGTACGCGGAAGCCTTTCTGTTTACGCGCCGAGAGGAACTTATTCCATTGTCTGCGACGAAATCGAAGTTGCGGGAGCCGGCGAAATCCTTGCCCTGCTTGAAAAAAGAAAACAGAAACTCGCGGCGGAAGGGCTTTTTGACGCTGAAAAAAAGAAACTTCTTCCGCGCTTTCCTTCCGTTGTCGGTGTTGTAAGCTCCCCTACGGGAGCCGCTGTTCATGATATTTTAAATATTTTAAAAAGAAGAACATCCGGTATAAAAGTAATAATTCTCCCTGCTCCGGTACAGGGAGACGAAGCCGCTTCCGTTATCGCCGCGCGGATAAAACAGGTAAACCGTTGGAAACTTGCTGATGTATTAATTGTGGGAAGAGGCGGCGGTTCTTTGGAAGACCTTCTGCCCTTCTCCGATGAAGAAGTTGTCCGCGCCGTCGCTGGATCAAAAATTCCTGTTGTCAGCGCGGTAGGACATGAAATTGACTGGGCGTTATGCGATTTTTCCGCGGATTTAAGAGCGCCGACTCCTTCCGCAGCCGCAGAACTTGTCAGCGAAAATCTTATCACGATCCCCGAGACTGTAAGAAGAATATCGGAAGATTTATATAATGTTATCCGCACGCGTCTTGAAAGAGCGGCTCTTTTATTAAAACCTTTTGATCTTCAAGACATGGAATACCGCTTTCGCTCCATCCTTCAGCCGCGCCTTGTCCGTCTTGACGACGCGAAAGAAGAATTGATAAAAGCGGTGTCAGATTTAAGTTCCAATTTTAAAAAAAGGATAGAACTTGTGACAGCGATAATTGAAGCGGGAAGTCCGTTAGCCGCCATGGAAAGAGGATTTTCCGTAGTAACAGACAGTAAAGGCAAAGTTATACGCAATGCGGCAAATGTAAAAAAAGGCGACACGCTTAATATCAGACCTTTAAAAGGTAAAATTAAAGCCGTTGTGGAGGGCGCAGAAATATGAAAAATTCCTCGAAAAGTAATGCTAAAAGTTTTGAAGAACGGCTGGAACGGCTGGAAAAACTTGGAGAGAAAATCCGCAAGACGGACATTCCTCTTGACGAAGCGTTAGCGGCTTTTGAAGAAGGAATCCGTCTCGCGCGGGCGCTTGAAAAAGACCTTGAAAAAATAGAAAACCGGATTGAAGTTTTAATGAATTCCGCCGAAGCGCCTGTTGATGAATCGCCTGAACTGGAGCTGTTTAACACTGATGGCTGAATCAAAAATAAAAATTTTACCGCCCGAAGAAGCGAGGCGTATTGCCGCAGGCGAAGTAATTGATCGTCCTTGCGCGCTGGTTCGTGAGTTTCTTGACAACGCCATAGACGCAGGCTCGTTAAATATTGAATTATCAATCGAAGAAGGCGGCTGTAAAAAAGTTGAAGTCTCGGATGACGGCGGCGGAATGCCGCGCGAAGATTTAATTTTATGTCCCGAAACTCACGCCACAAGCAAAATACGCGCCTTAAACGATTTAGATACCGCAAGAAGCCTCGGTTTTCGCGGTGAAGCGCTTTCCGCCGCCCGCGCGGTTTCGCGCCTTGAAATAATCACCAGTATTGACGGCAGAGAAGCATGGCGCCTTGATACAGGTCCGGGAGAAAGCAATCCGCAGAAACTAGAACAAACACGAAGAACAAAAGGAACAACTGTAAGATCGTTAAATCTTTTTGAGAGTATTCCGGCGCGCAAAAAATTTTTAAAGAGGGAAGGAAGCGAAGCGGGTCTTTGCAGGCAGGCGTTTATCGACAAGGCGCTTGCGTTTAATACTATTAATTTCCGTTATCTGCAAGACGGTAAATTAAAAGATTTTCTGCCTGCGGTAACAACTAAAAAGGAACGCTTTGCCTCGGCTCTTTTACCGCACGAAGAATCGGATTTTCTTCATGAAATAAACGCGCAGGGAGACGGTTTTTGCGCTGTTATTATAATCGGCGGCCCTGAACTTTACAGAAACGACAGAAGACAGCTCTATGTCTTTGCGAACGGCAGAAAGGTTCAGGATTTTTCGCTCATTCAGGCGATGGAGTACGGCTCGCAAGGCTGGTTCCCGAACGGTACACATCCCATCGGCGCCGTATACATCGAAATTGATCCGTCGCTCGCTGATTTTAATATTCATCCCGCAAAACGCGAAGTGCGTTTCCGTGATCCCGGTTCGATTCATCATACAGTATCTGGAACAGTTAAAACTTTTTTTCATAATTTATATCTAAAGAATTCACGCGAAGATACGCAGGGATTGAACAGAGAATCCTCCCGCCAGCTTCGAACCGAAGGTTCGGCAAAGACGCAAAAGGAAGAAAGGGAGGAAGAAAGAAGCGGTGAATTTTCTTTCTCGTATAACAATAAAAATCAAGAAATTAATCATGGTTTTAATCTGCACGAGAAAATATCGAACTACAGCATTACGCCTGCGCGGCTCTGCGGGAACTCTTCTGAAACAAATTCAAAAACCATGTTTTACGCGGGAAGGCTTTTTGGTTTATTTATTTTAATTGAATGGAATGACAGACTCTACATTATAGATCAACATGCGGCGCATGAGAGAATTCTATATGATAAATTTTTAAGCCAGCCTGTTCCCGAACAGGAACTATTGGCGCCAATACCTTTTACAACAGAGAGTGACGGCGAAGACTCGTTTTTAACGGAAAAACGCGATGAACTTGCAAAGCTTGGTGTAAAAATTGAAAAAGATGAAAGCTCTAACTCATGGTTTATTGAAGCTCTGCCTGCGGACTGGAGAATGAGCGATACTCAGACAGTTAAAGAAATTCTGGAACTTCGGACTGCCGGAGAAGATATGGCAAAACGATGGGCTGCAACCTGCTGCTGCCGCGCGGCGATCAAAGACGGNGATTACCCTGACGATGAAACAGCTTTCGCTATCGGCAAGGAAGCGCTGGNGCTGCCGGACCCGCGCTGTCCGCACGGAAGACCAATTTGGACCGAGATAACTAAAGAAGCGCTGTATAAAGCNGTAAGAAGAGATTAAAGCATCACAATCTTTTGCGCCATTAATTTTGCCAGNGCGAAACGAGAATCTAAATCATCGGCGCCGCTGTTTAAAAATGTTTGAAACTCCGCGGCGAATGATTCAGGCAGGATGGGAAGTTCGCTCACCTGTTTATAATACGCGCGGTGCGAAGGCTCGAAACGTTTGTTTATACATAAAAGTGTTAAACACGCCGTTTTAATAAAACCGGCTGAAGCGATTAAATAATGAAACATATCTCCCTGGAAACAGGCGGCGCCTAAATCAGAAAGGAAATGTTCCATTTTGGATTGAACCGTGTTCCGCATCTCTGTCCAGTATTTGTCTCCGATGTTTTCAAGTTTTTTTCTAACATCGTGTATCCAGTCGGAGCGCGAATAGACGATCTCGCAGTTGGCAAGCCTGTAAAAACCGTATGTTCCCGAATCTTTAATAAACCATAATGATTCATGATCGGAACAAGCAATATTCACAAGTTCATCGATTTTTTTTGTTTTCTTATATTCAAGGCGGACAGGGATGTCGCCGATTAAAAAACGATCCTTCTCGCTCTGCCCGGCGCTTTCAAACGCGGCTACATCGTCGCCAAGCTGGCGGCAGCGATCTTCGGCTTTGGGAATTGAACCGCAGCAAAAAACATCCAGAATAAGCGCGAAATACGGGTCTAATGTATCCTGCATGGCGGCTTCATTTAAAGTTATACATTCAACACCCTTCCACGATGACAGCACCTCTGTAAAGCGTTCCACCAGCAATTTTGTTTTATATTTCATAGAAATTCCCCTCTTATTCAGTGTATCATGAGATTGAAATTATGAAAACCGATAAAACGAAAGCTTCGATCTTTTTGGTTCTGGTGCCGCATAATGACGCAAGAGGCGAAATCCGCAAATATTCGCAGTCATTGTTTAAAAACGGTTTTAAAGGCGTATATGGTTTTCCGAACGCGGTTCCAATTGCTTCCCTTTCAAAGCCTTTAAACAGCGATGAGTTAAAATATATCGCAAAATCTATCAGAACAGCCGCCGCCGGAGAAAAATTTAAAACTTTGGAAACAGCCTGCGCATCCTTTCTGTCCGATGAAAACAGCTTAACCGTTTTCGGTCCTCGCCTAAACTTTAACATCACACAGGATATGTTCGCAGATACCGGTTTAAAAATAAAAACTTTAATCTCTCCGTTAATAGTCGGCTCATGGCTGATACCAAAAACATCCGAACAACATGTTCATGCAAGAGCCAATGCGGGTTCTCAGTCTTATCCCCCGTTCTACCCTTTTCCCGAAACATCCTTCCGCGCCGCCGCAGTCGCCAACATGTTCTGGCGTCCGGTTAATGAAAACGAAGAGATCGTCTATAAGTGGAAAATAGGAAAACTATCATGGCTTTCGAGACCTGTAAAATAAATTACGCTCAAACTGATTATTTTGTAACCAGGCTGACAAGCCACGTACTGAGCCACGGCAGGTAGGTTACAAGCAATACGACAGCTAACTGCACAAGCAGGAACGGTGAAACGTACTTGCAAACTTCCATAAACGGCTTATGAAAACGGTACGATGAAAAGAACAGATTAAGTCCGACAGGCGGAGTAATATACCCGACTTCAAGGTTTACAAGAAAGATAATTCCCAAATGCACAGGATCTATGCCGTAAATTTCTCCGAGCGGAATAATGAGCGGAAGCACGACAAGAATCGCCGAAAACATATCAAGAACAAAACCTATAAGAAGCAAAGCGGCGTTAAGAAGCAGAAGGAATGCCCACTTTGAAGAAATGGCGGTATGCATCCACGCAGCGACATTTGAAGGTGCCTGCGTATCAACAATAAAAAACGAAAATGCTTTTGCCAAAGCCAGAATTATTAACACGCCTCCGATAATGGGAACCGCTTTATTAAAAACGCCTTTTATATCTTTTAATTTTATATCGCGGTGTATAAAAACTTCTACAATAAAAATGTATAAAACAGCCGCGGCTCCAAGCTGAACCAAATCTAAAATACCTGTAAAATAGGCGATAACTAAAAACACAGGAAGCAGAATTTCCAAACTGGATTCTTTTAATGAAACCATTGCTTTTTTTGCATCAAATTTTTCAACAGGAATTTTTATTTTAATGGAAATAATAATGCCGAAGGCAATCATCGCCGCGACAAGAAGAATTCCTGGCAGTATCCCGCCGATAAATAAATGCAGAATATTTATCTGCATAACGGTTCCGACTAAAATTAACGCAAGACTCGGCGGAAAAAGCACGCCGATACTGCCGATAGACGTTAAGAGCCCGACAGAAAATTTTTGCGGGTATTTTAAATGATCGCTTAATATCGCGTATAAAATTCCTCCAAGCGCGAGAATCGTAACCCCTGACGCTCCGGTAAACGATGTAAAGAAAGCGCAGATAATAACACTTACGATTATTATTCCTCCGGGAAGCCAGCTAAAGAAACTGCGGAAGGTAGTTACAAGCCTCTCTCCGGCTTTGCTTTCGGAAAGGAAGAACCCTACAATCGTAAACAACGGGATCGCGATTATATTTTGGTTAATAAGCCCGAAATAAATATTAACCGCGACGGAATCCTGCTCTCCGCCCGACGACTGAAGCAGCAGCAGAGAAAGTCCGCCTAATATGACAAATAAAGGCGTTCCGCCGAGCGCCGCAATAATTAAGAAAACAACAAGGGGAATTTTCGCATACCATGTAATATCAATAAGCAATTCGCAGGCGTTAAAAACCGCGTCGGGCATATCAAAGCCCCAAATTATTTTAACGATAGACGGAAAAGAAGCGGCAATTCCCAATATAATCACAAGTACAGGAAACAGAATTTTCCAGCCTGTCAGCTTTGATTTATGCGCAAAACGAAGGGCAATAATAAAAAAAGCAATCGGAATAATCGAAACAAGAATACGTTTAGGAATAAAACCTATTTTACCCGGGTCCAGTCCCATTTTCATAAACGAAATTGAACTGCACGCGATTACAACAGAAACAAAAGATGAAATAAGATTGGCAAAAACTTTTAACCTTTCCTTAATTGATTCTTTGGGAAGATACTGTATTATCGATATGGCAAGATGGGATTCATCTCTTGTACAGATCATACCTGCGATAAGAGCGGTAAACAGCAGAAAATGAGCGATAAAACCTGTGGAAGCCGGAATGCCGGTTTTAAAAAGAGAGTGAGCCGCCAATTCCAGCAAAGGAAAAATAGCCATTAATATAATGACAGTTATGCAAAAAATATCTTCGATTGAGTACAGTACCGATCTTATTTTGCCGGCTTTTTGCCTGATCCTTTGAAAGCGGCCCGGTATTACAAAATCCTCCGGCGCATCCGAAACAGCGGGCGCGGCGAACTCATTTTCTTGAGAATCCATTTTCTATTTTCCTTTTCTAATCTCCGTCAGGATATTTTTAATTCTGAAATAATACTCTCTGTTAAAAATCGGTTTTACACCGCCGATCATTCTTTCTTCATACCTGTCGGTTTCATCGTACCAAATTTGATTTTGCGCGGGAGTTAATTGATGCACAATCAAACCGTGCCTTACCATTGTTGTAAGCGCGTCAGAATCAAGCTTCGCGATTGTTGTTTCAATTTCTTTTTCAACATTTTTACAGGCTTCTAAAAGAGCCGGTTTAAATCTCTCGGGAACTCTGCGCCATGTGACTTCGTTCATCAATATACCGCCCATAAAGGGAGCGACATTTATGCTTGACATATTTTTCGCAACGCCGAACACCTGGGTTCCCGCCGCGAAAACAGGGCTTATATATGTAACGTCGATTCTTCCGCTTTGCATCGCCATTATTACTTCGTTTAATTCGGCGGGAACAACCTGATACCCCATCTGCCTGAAAGCCTGCATCAATTCAGGCTGCTCCTGGCTTGAACCGAGCTTTACTTTGCGTAAATCATCGGGAGTGAAAACAGGCGACCTTGCGAATAATTTAACCCATCCGGCGTTCGCCCAGGCAAGCGTGACAAAACCGTTCTGCTGCATTTTTACTTCCAGATCCGGTTTAATCCTGCGCATTACTTCTTCAAGCTCGGCGTCATCCCTGATTAAAAACGGGTAACTTACAGACATTAATTCAGGAGTGACTGTGCCTAATCCCATTGTCGTAAGAACGGCTGCCTGTAATTGGTTGCTTCTTAAAAGAGCCATAGTCTGCGCTTCGCCGCCGGCGGTTCCGCCGTGGAAAACTTTCATTACTATCTGCCCGTTTGTAATCCTTGACCATTCAGCCGCCAGCCGGTTTATCGACTGACCCCATGGTGTATTTTCAGGCACAAGCGAAGAAAGCTTTATTTCCATCACCCTCTGCGCAAAAACAGGGCTGACCAAAACTAAAAGAATTAAAACGACGAATGATAACCTAAAATTGACTAAAACTTTCATAAATTACTCCTTTTTATTATTTACCAGTTTATTATCCTACCAGTCGTTATCGTCCCAATCATCCCAACTGTCGCCGGAATCAAAGAAAACGAATAAACCGGACGCCGAATCCAAAAGATAACGCGCCTTACGCTGTGAAATTATATTTACAAGTCTGTTTGACGGATTCGCTTCTATATCAACTTCGAGAGCTTTATTCAACATTTCTTTGAATTTATCATAGTTTTGAGCGGGGATACATACCGCGCTGGCGTAAGAAACATAAGGCCCCGCTGAAAGATAAGATGATTTTTCCAGCGCTCTCTGAAAATGTATATCAACCTTAGATTTGTCGCTTCCCATCCCGTCGGGAACCGACGAATGAAACAAAAGAAAGAAATCATCCAAAGCTCCCTGATTATAATCCGGATCAAGCTCGTAAGCCCGCTCGACAAGGGAATAAAACTCCATAATCCTCACTCCGAGGTCTAAATCGAAAGGATTAAGTGAAAAAGCCGAAAGCCCCGCCGCCGCCGACCAGTATAATGCCGGAATATCTTCCTTTTTTGTCTTCGCCAATATCTGCGGAAGGGTTTCTTTCTTAAAAGCCCCCATAAATCCGGGATATTTCAACTCCAATCCCCGGTAAAGAAGCTCCAATCCCCTTAAATACATTTTTTTTGCCCGATCCATCGCCGCCTGGCGTTCCAGATATTGAATCTGCGGAAGCATTTCAGCCGGTCCCTGAATAAACGCGTTAGCGTACATGACAAACATGGAGCCTGTCATATTGATCAACCCCTGATGGGTAGGGGTCTGAGAAAGCAGAGCTTCGTACATTTTGATGGCAAAAGGGATAGCGTCCCCTACCAACTGAGGATCATTATCCCCCGTAAAGACGCTGGAACTGCCTTCGCCGGTAAGCGCGTCAGCTACCAGATTTATTGCCAGCGTTCTGATTGAACAAGACGGGAGGTAAAGGAAGCAAACAGCTATAATTATGAAAAAAATATTTTTAACCTTCATTTTACACCTCGTTCATTATAGCATAAATAATAAAAAAAAAGAGTGTTTAGGGGGTTACAATTAAAAAAAATACAAATTTACAATTTATCAAAATAAAGATATATGATATTATATGGTATGACAGCGGTAACCGCAGAGCGGTTGACAAAAATACATCCGAGCGGTAAAAAAGCCTTGAATAACATCGATTTATCGATAAATGAAGGCGATATTTTCGGGTTTTTAGGTCCAAACGGAGCCGGGAAAACAACCGCGGTTAAGGTTATAAACGGTATACTGCGTCCGTCAGAGGGCGGATGCTCTGTTTTCGGCATCGATCCCGTTCGTTTTCCCGAGAAAATCCACGCATTATCCGGCGTAGTCACGGAACACGCCCAAATGTACAACAACCTTACGGGTCTTCAGAACTTGTTATTTTTCGGATCTGTATTCGGAATGACGGAAGACGAAATAGAAAAAAAATCCTACGAAATCTTTGAAAACCTCTCTCTCTCCGGCGCGAAAAATCAAAAGCTTGGCGAATATTCCACAGGGATGAGGCAAAGACTGTCGCTTGCGCGCGCCATGCTCCATGAACCTAAAATATTATTTTTAGACGAACCGACTTCCGGGCTTGATCCTGAAAGCGCGCTTTATGTTAGCAATTTAATAAAAAGCCTTGCCCGCGATAAAGGCACGACCATTTTTCTTTGCACCCACCAATTACGGTACGCCGAAGAAATTTGCACAAGGTACGGATTGATAAGCGATGGCGATCTTCTTGCCTCAGGCACTCTTGACGAGCTTCACTCGCAGGTTTTTTCAGGGCTTACCGTAAAAATAAAAGCGGACAAATACCCCGAACGTCCCGGAATATACAGAACCAGCGAATATATAACAATCGAAGTAAAATCGCACGAAGATATTCCGGCGTTCGTAAAACAAATTGTAGACACAGACGGCAAAGTATATCACGTAACGGCTTATAAACATTCTCTTGAAGAAATTTATTTTGCGATGATCGAAAAAAGGAATGAAAGTAATGCTAAATGATAAGCAAATGGCGGTTATAGGAAAAGATATTAAAATACTTATCTCCAATAAACGCATGATCGGCGCTCTTGTCGTTGTGCCGGTTATAATGGCGATTGTACTGCCTGTAATTTTTTTATTGATAATTACATACACACCGGAAGATTCGTCTGACATGGTCGAGTTAATAAAAATTCTTCAGTATGCAAGTATAAAAGGCGATGATACGCGCGATATGCTGATCAATCTGATATTGAATTATATTATCCCCATGTTTTTTCTGTTAATACCTATTATAGCTTCTTCTGTAATGGCATCCGGTTCATTTGTGGGAGAGAAAGAGAGAAATACCCTGGAAACCCTTCTCTACTGCCCGCTTCCGATAAAACAGATATTCAACGCAAAAATTTTTGCGTCATTTCTCTTAAGTATGACTGTATCTGTTTGTTCTTTTATCGCAATGATTATCGCGGTAGAAATATTTCTTTTAATAGCCGAACATGAATTTTTTATACCGAATTTAAACTGGCTGATAATGATGCTCCTGGCTTCGCCTGCCGCATCTTTTATATCGATAAATTTGATTGTACGATCCTCGGCGAAAGCGCGGACTTCCGAAGAAGCGCAGCAAAGCAGTCTGTTTCTGGTAGTTCCTTTGATCCTCTTAATAGCAAGCCAGCTTACAGGCATCATGATACTGGACACCTGCATATTTCTGACTCTCGGAGGCGTTATGGCGGTGATAGCCACGTTAACATTTAAAGGCTCTTATAATAAATTCAACTGCGAAACACTGTTAAAGTAATTAATCCCCGATAACCGCTCTGATATCTTTCTTAATCGCTTCCAGTTTTTTTCCGGCTTCGGCTTTGGCGGCTTCGAGTCCTCCTGAGCCGACTTCGCTGCAGCATGATGCGTAGAATTTAATCTTCGGCTCTGTGCCGCTTGGGCGTGCGCTCACTACAGTGCCGTCCGCAAGGAAGAATTGAAGCACATCGCTTGGCGGCAGTCCATTAGCACCGTTTTTAATATCACGCACTCTGGAAACCGCTATACCGCCTAAAGTTTTTGGAGGATTCTTGCGGTATTCTTCCATTATGCCGTTCATAATCGAAGAGCCTTGAGGCCCTTTGAAATATTTGGAGATTCCCATTTCCTGCCAGTAACCGCAAATCGCATACAGCTCGTCAAGTCGGTCTAAAAGACTTTTTCCGTTACTGCGCCAGTAGAGGGTCATCTCCGCGGTTAATGCGGCGGCACTAACGCCGTCCTTGTCGCGGACTTCGGTTTCGATATTGTAGCCGTAACTTTCTTCCGTGCCGAAAACAAAGTGTTTCGCTCCCATCTCCCCGATTTCCCATTTGCGCATAACATCGGCGATCCATTTAAAACCTGTAAGGCACTCAAAACATTCAGAGCCGTAATGCTGCGCGACCTTTTTCTGCATTCCGGTGGTTACGATAGAATTAACCATCGCGGCGTTTGAAGGAAGCCTGCCAAGCTCTTTTAACGAAAGAAAAATATAATCGGCAAGAAGAACTCCCATCTGGTTTCCCGTAACAAGCGCGAAACCGTTAACAATATTCTGTGAAGTTCCCGCAGGCAGGTTCGAAGGAACTGCGATGCCGAATCGGTCAGCGTCAGGGTCTGTTGCCATAACAACATCGGCTTTTTCTTTCGCGCCGAGTTTTATCGCCATATCAAGCGCGGCGGCTTCTTCGGGATTTGGAAAGGAAACTGTCGGGAAATTGCCGTTGCCCTCGCGCTGCTCGGGAACGGTGATCACTTTTAAGCCGAGATCGCCGAGGATTTTTTCGACATGAAACGCACCTGTTCCATGAAGCGGCGTATAAACGATTTTTACTTCGCCAGCTTTTTGTTTAATTAATTCGGGTCTGAAGAGCCGCGATTTTACCATCGCTTGATACGGTTCATCCACTTCTTTATCGATGATAACAAGAAGACCTTTATCTAAAGCTTCTTTTCGCGGAATTTCTTTTATATCTTTTACAGCGTTTACTTCGTCTATTATACCTTCGTCATGCGGAGGAATTACCTGAGAGCCGTCATTCCAGTAGGCTTTGTAGCCGTTATACTGCGGCGGATTGTGGCTTGCCGTTACAACAATACCTGTATCACAGCCTAAATGGCGGATCGCGAACGACAACTCAGGCGTCGGTCTTAACGACGAAAACAAGTAAGTTTTTATATTATTTGCCGCGAAAATAAGAGCGGCGGCTTCCGCGAATTCCGCCGAATAATGGCGGCTGTCGAAAGCGATAACGGCTTTTAATCCATTATCGCCGCTCATCGCCGCTTTTTGCGGAAATGTTTTAACAATGTATGTCGCAAGCCCCTGCGTCGCGCTTTTCACTACAAGGGTGTTCATACGGTTATAGCCGCCGCCGATTACCCCGCGAAGTCCGCCTGTACCGAATTCAAGATTTTGATAGAAACGGTCTTCCAGTTCCTTTTCCGCTTCCTGATCGCCCTTGGCAAGAAGTTTTTCAACCTCGCCTTTAAAATTAGCATCCTTTTCTCTTGCAATATAGTCTTTCGCTTTTTCTAAAATTTCAACCTTCATATGCTATCTCCTTTTTATATATCAGGAGCATTATAACATACTTTACCTGTTCTTAGGCAGATAGATCGTAAGCTTTTCTATTACTTCCTTAAAATCGAGCGGTTTTCCAATATGATTGTCCATCCCCGCTTCAAGGCATCTTTCAATATCTTCTTTAAAGACGTTTGCGGTCATGGCGATAATACGCACATTCTTCGCGTGTTCGTTATTAAGCGCTCTTATTTTCTGCGTTGCGTCATAGCCGTCCATCACAGGCATTTGTAAATCCATAAAAACCATATCGTATTTTTCCGGGTTTGCGGAAAATTTATCCAGCGCGTCCTGCCCGTTTTCCGCGCAGTCGATCTCAATTTCGGTCGGCTCTAAAAGCGTCATAACAATATCTCTGTTAATCTCGACATCTTCAACAAGCAAAATCCGCCTTCCTTTAAACAATCCCTTAATATCTTTTTCTGTCTCTTTAACTTTTTTATTCTGAATGCCGAGAGCTTCGTTAATGGCGCCCGCGATGCATGACGGGAATAATGGTTTGGAAAGGAATTTGTCAACGCCTGCGTCTCTCGCTTCCTTTTCGACAGTACACCATTCAGCGGCTGTTATCATTACAACGACAGATTGCGCAGAATCATGGCGCGCTTTTAATTCGGCGGTAAGCTGTATTCCGTCCATACCCGGCATCTTCCAGTCTATAAAATAAATATGGTATAAGCCGTTTTCTTCCACGAGTTTAATCGCGTTTTCTCCGCAGTTTGCGGTATCGCAATGAACTTTAAACTCGCTTGATATCTCTCTAAAATAATCCAGTATATCCTGATCGTCATCCACTACAAGAATCCGCACGTTGCTCAAATTAATTTCCTCAGATAAAATCCTCTTGCGCGATGTTTCTTTTCCGCGTTTCAGATGAACGGTAAAGAAGAAAGTGGAGCCTTTTTTAAATTCGGATACCACCCATATTTTTCCGCCCATCAATTCTACAATGCTCTTTGAAATCGGAAGTCCAAGCCCGGTGCCGCCGTACTTTCGCGTTGTACTGCTTTCGGCTTGTTCAAAGGAAGAGAATATGCGTTTCTGCTGTTCGGTTGTCATGCCGATACCGGTATCGGAAACCGAGAATTGAATTGTACAGACACCGTCGTTTTCTTCGATAAGGCGCGCGTCGAGGTGGATCGAGCCGTGTTCGGGAGTAAATTTAATCGCATTGCCGAGAAGATTTGTAATAACCTGCGCAAGCCTATGATCGTCTCCGATAATTTCACAGGGGATACTGCGATCGATATGGACTGTTAGTTTAAGTTCTTTTTCGTCGATGCGGAAGTTGACAACATTTACAATCCTCTGGAGCATTTTCTCAAAATCAAACTCGGAGAACGATAAATCGAATTTATTAGCTTCTATTTTTGACATGTCAAGAATATCGTTAATTACACCTAACAAATGAATCGACGCGTCTCCTATTTTATTAAAGCATCTGTCTTTTTTCTCGACATCGGCAGAAGATTTACCGATTGTGGTCATGCCGATAATCGCGTTCATGGGCGTGCGTATTTCGTGGCTCATGTTCGCAAGAAACTGGCTTTTGTGTTTTGAGTCTCTGTCGGATTTGTTTCTTGCGGCGTCGATGCGGATAAGAATAAAAATAAGAACGACGGCGAAGAAAGAGCCGAACGCGATTAGAATCAGCGACATGCTTTTAATACTGTGATAAAATTTTCCTTCCGGTGTTAAAAGAGCCAAATACCAGCCGTTGGAAAGACGCCTTACATAAGTCACAACATTTTCATTCTTCCAGTTAACCATTGGGCGTTCGCTGATATTAATTCCGGCGGCAATATCATCGGCAAAAACAGACAACGGCAGATTTTTATCAAAGAGGCTCATGCCGATATAATCGCTGTTTAAATGGGAGATCACAATAAAATCCTGGCTAATAACAGCTCCGTAACCGCCGTGTTCCAGCGCTATATCTATAATATTTTCTCCTATATTGTTTATGTTGACATTCAGGCAGACGATCCCAATTCTGTCGTCATTATTGTCGTGGATACAGCGCGCGTATGTTATTACGGTATTTCCGTCTATGGTGCTTTGATACGGAGGCGTTTCGATAGCTACGCCGCAGTTTGAAACAGCCATTTGAAACCACGGCCTTGACAGCGGATCAAAATCCTCAGGAATTTCTTTTGAGCCTATAAAAATCGGATCTCCGAAAGCTTCAAAATATCCGTACATTTCAAGCGCGTTTAAAACGCGGGAACCGCTTAGGTGCAGATAATGGGTTATATCTTTTGTATAATTCTCGACAGCTTCGGCGGAATCGCCGCGAATAACCATATTCCTGACTGTTTGGGAAAACCCCTGAAGCATCATCCTCGGTTCAATAAGGTCAGACTCAAGCTGGGTCTGGGCGAACGAAAAAACGCTTTCCGCGTTACTTATAAGATTCTTATGCACTAAATTGCGCATGAAAAAATAACTCAAAAAAACCATTGCCGTAAACGCCAATACAGTAAACATTAATTGAATATACAATAACCGGCTTGTTTTAATTTTCATTTGACACCTTAGACCCCTTATTGTTAATAGTCAATTAATCATACTATAATATAAGAGATTTTACGAAACGTTTGTATAAGTATTTTGGAGGTTATTGTGCCGGTATCATTATTTGGAAGATCTTTACTGACATTGCTGGATTTTTCGCAGGAAGAAATCCTATATTTGTTAAAATTATCCAAAAAATTGAAAAATGAATCAAAGAGTGGAAAAATTAAACGCCGCTTTGAAGGCAAAACTCTCGCCATGCTTTTCGAGAAAAGATCGACGCGGACAAGGTGCGCTTTTGAAACCGCCTTCGGCGAAGAGGGCGGCCATCCTGTGTTCCTTTCCACTTCCGACATTCAACTGGGCGGTAAAGAATCCATCGAAGACACGGCGCGCGTTCTTGGAAGAATGTTCAGCGCGATCCAGTTCCGGGGGTTTAAGCAGGAAACAGCGGAAATTCTTGCCAAATATTCAAATGTGCCTGTGTACAACGGGCTTACAGACATATACCATCCCACTCAGGCATTGGCGGATATTCTTACGCTTACAGAAAATTTCGGCGAAGTAAGGGAAAAAGCTCTATGCTATATCGGAGACGGACGGAACAATGTAGCTACGTCTCTTATGATAATTTGCGCGAAACTTGGAATTAATTTTACAATAATAACTCCTGATGAACTAAAGCCTTACGGCGATATTCGAAAGAAAATTGATTCGTTCGCCGAAAAATCAGGCGCGGTAACTACCGTTACATCCGATATAAAAGCCGTAGAAGGCGCGGACGCTGTTTACACTGATGTCTGGGTAAGCATGGGCGAGGAAGCAAAAAAAGAAGAACGGATAAAATTATTAAGCCCGTATCAAGTGAATCAAAAATTGATGGAGATGACCGGTAAAAAGGAAACGATTTTTCTTCACTGTCTTCCGGCGGTTAAAGGCGAAGAAGTCACAGCGGATGTAATCGACGGACCGCAGAGCAAGGCTTGGGATCAGGCGGAGAACCGCAAGCATACGATTAAAGCCGTAATGGTAGCGACATTAGTAAAGTAAAATTGGCGGACATGAATCACGGATTTTACGGATTAACACGGATTTAAAAGAGGTGAGTTTTGGGGGTTTTTGGTCGGCTTGGCAAAGTTATTAGCAGTTACCTTAACAACTTTGAAAACGATACAAGCAGCAGGTTAAAAACTTCAAGCTACACTAACCGTGATCCGGATTTAGATACCGCTTACGAAGAGTTAGACGATTATTTAAACCGAAGGGAATCGCGGCAGCCGCGGCAGGATTTTGAATTTGAAAGGCGTAACGCGCAAACAACAGCCGGTAATATGCCGCCCGAAGAATTGCGCGCCGATTTTGAACTGCTTGGAGTTCCGTTCGGCGCGGATGATGAAACCTGTAAAACTGCCTATAAAAAACTTTTAAAAATTCATCATCCCGACCGCCATACAGGGCATGAAGGGAATTATAAAAAAGCAACGGAAAAATCGGCGAAGATAAACGCCGCTTTTGACAGAATTGAAAACTGGCGTAAAACACACGGAGGCTGAAATGGACGCATCATTTAAAATTTATACAGACGGCGGCTGCAGCGGCAACCCCGGACCCGGTGGATGGGCATACGTGATGATTAAGCAGACATTTCAGGGAAACGAAATTATCGCGAAAAACAAGGGCGGAGAAATGAACACTACCAACAACAGAATGGAATTAACCGCCGTTATAATGGCGTTACGCGCTCTTAACGATATGCGCAATTCCGGGAATGCGGATATACCGCGTCAGGCGTCTGTTATAACAGATTCTCAATATGTGCAAAAAGGCATAACCGAATGGATAAAAACATGGAAACGCAATTCATGGAGGACAAGCGATAAATCGCCCGTTAAAAACAAGGACCTTTGGGCAGAACTTGATTCGCTTGCCTGCCTGTTTCCGCTGCAGTGGGAATGGGTCAAGGGACACGCCGGAAACGAGTTCAACGAAATGTGCGACGAAATGACCCAAAGCGCTATTGGCGAATTGAAATTATCTTAATATTGCTTAGCTCCCTTCTAAAGATGGAACCCATATTATTTAATAATTTTAGCTCTATAATCGCTTCATCGCCTTCCACCGCTACCGACTGCTGTTGAAGATTATGCAATTTTTCCCTGTCGTCTTTAGCGATATACCATTCATGCTCTCCTGAAATTACAAGGTCGTTAAACATTCCCGTTCCTACAAGGCGCACTGTCCCGGAAGCTGTTACATGGCGAATTTCACCAAAACCTTCAGGCGGCTGTCTTTCATTTCCTGTTAAAGATAATGTCGTTCCTTCATCTAATAAAGATCTGGGCGCGTTTTTTTCCTTGCCGCCCAGCGTAAAAACAGGCGTTACGCAAAGCAGAAGAACGCAAAATAATAATAAAAAACGCATCCTATTCATTTATCTCTCGTTTCTAACAAGTTTTACTTCCCTGTTAAGAGGGAGTGTCCCGTTCATGTCAGCGGAAATAACTCCTCTAGCGGAAACAGGCGAAGAGCGCATTACACCGGATATGAGCGCGTCTGTAGCGGAATTTTCAAAGCCTCTTTGCCTTTGTAAATCTCCGGCGTCAATGCGGTATGAAGATACCCCGGAACTTATGGCGGAGCGGCTGTTAATATTTATATTTGCAATAGGCGGCGGCGTACTTCCGGTTACTGTTGCGCTGACTGAACTACCGTTTTGATTTGTATCTCTGTTAAAAGACAGAAGAGCGCCTCCTGCGGGGCTATATGCATTATTAACACTTCCTGCGCCTAAACCGTAATACCAGACTGTACTAGAAGAACTAAAAGTTGGTAAAGTCTTTTGATTCTGTGAATACGAATAAACTGCTTCTCCGGGATAAAGCCCGAATGAAGTGCCGGTTTCTTTAAAATAATGCGCTTTAACGGTTTTTAAAACAGGATCATCTTTATATCCGTATTTATTACTTGGATGCTGTAGATAATTGGCTATATGCCAATCAGAAAACAAATTTGCCCATGCCTGGTTTATTTTGGTAGTTGAAGACACAGCATTAAAATCACTATGCATTGATATTAGAATATCTCCATAGACATCGGTACCGTAATGCACCCTGAGCCACTGAAAGAAAAGATTAACAGTAGCGTAGTCATTCAATATAGAACGCGGAACTGCTTTATGGTTATCCCATAAATAAAAATTATCACCCTTACTAATATAACCTGTATTATCGTGATTGTACCAGTCAACTCTATTCTGACTTACTTTTCCGGAATACAGGTATTCAGCGGCGGATGAAAGACCTTCATCAATCCAAAGATCCATTGGGTATATCTTATCATTTGTATCAACTCTAACTAAAAAGGTGGTAATAATATTCATCATATGCTGCATTTCATGAGCCAATGTCTCGTAAAAATTTTCAGAACCAACAATAGAAGGGTATATATCCATATAAATCATATCACATTCATTTGAACGGGGTGCGCCAGCTTGAGTTTGAACAAAAGCATCATCAAAAAAATCTAAAGCATAAAAATATCCTGCAATATACGGATCTGTATCGATATCAACAAAGCCGTCCTGTATATCCAAAAGCAGGATTGTCAATCTGCCGTTTGCATCTCCAAATAAATCGGCGACTTCCATCGTATATTTTTTTCCGACATCTGAAAATACATAATACCAGCCAAGACTTTCCATCAGTCTTGGATAAATTTTGTCTTTATATTCATCCGCGACAGCTTCGGCTTGCGACTCTTTTATACCTTTTCCTTTTTCCACCCATACTTCGCACCGCGAATTCCACGCCATACATCTTGCGTTAACTTTATAAAATGTTTCAGTTCTGTTGTCTTGAGCCCAAAAACTTTTTTCCATTATGCTTGGCGGACTTGAATATCCTTCTTCTTCAGGCGGTTGATACCGGCATGACATAACCGATAACGTTAAAATTACAGCGATAACCGCGAATATTAATATCTTCTTCATTATTTTTCTCCCATATCTTAAAAAATAAGCATTCAATGAGCATTATACACCGGGAATTGAAAATTGTCTATTTTTAAAAATGTTTAGTTTTTAACGTCCGTGGCAATGTTTGTACTTTTTACCGCTGCCGCAGGGGCAAGGGTCGTTTCTGCCGACCTTGGGCTGGCTGCGCACTACAGTAGCGCCGTCAGGGCGGCTGGCTTTCTGCATTGCGGACGCCGCTGTATTGGCTTGTTCTCCCGCCGCGGAACTGGCGAAGGAAGCCATACTGTTGTGGCTGGCGGACTGGTTCGCGCCAATCGAACGGCTTACAGGGCGGCGCTGTCCGCCGTCGGCAAACTGTATGCGTATCAGATGCAGGCGCGAGGCAATCTCCTGCCTTATTTCTTCTATCATTCTTTCAAAAATCTGGAAACCTTCAACTTTGTATTCCGTAAGAGGGTTTTTTTGCGCATAATGGCGGAGATACACGGCTTCTCTAAGCGCTTCCATATTCTCTAAATGATCAAGCCACTTGCGATCCACTGAGTTTAGATAATTGTCCCTGATAATTAAATTAAGATAATCGTGTCCGATAAAATTTTCTTTATCTATTAAATCTTTTTCCAGATCTTCGATAATGTGTTTTTCGAGCGTTTCGGAATTTTTATATTCCTTGCTGTCAGGATCGACAGAAAGCGTATATCCGAATTTTGCGCGGAGCTGTTCTGTCAATTCCTTGAAAGCCGCTTCGGAATCATCGCGGACAGACTTTGAATAATCGTCAATAAAGTCCGCGGTAATATCGGCGGACGCGTCATTTACGCGTTTTTTAAGATCGTTGTCAACAAGTATCGCGTCGCGCTGTTCGTAAATAAATTTTCTCTGCTGGTTTAATACGTCGTCGTATTCAAGAAGATGCTTGCGTATTTCAAAGTTGCGCTCCTCTACCTTCTTCTGAGCGTTTTCTATACTTTTATTAAGCATGGGATGAAAAATCGGATCTCCTCCTGTCATTCCGATCCTTGTCATGATATTCTTCATTTTTTCGCCGCCAAAAAGGCGCATCAGCTCGTCATCCATCGAGATGAAAAATTTGCTTTTTCCTGGATCACCTTGCCGCCCCGAACGGCCTCGAAGCTGGTTGTCAATGCGTCTGCTTTCATGGCGCTCGGTACCGATTACATACAAACCGCCCAGGGATTTAACTTCTTCGTAATCGCTCTTCCATTTTTCGAATTCTTCCTTGTAAATTGCGGCGTACTGCTCTTCCGACGCGTTTGTTCCGGCTCTTCTGCGCGCGCGCGATTCGGGGCTTCCGCCGAGTTTTATATCGGTTCCGCGTCCTGCCATGTTGGTCGCTATTGTAACAGAGCCTTTCGCGCCGGCTTCTGCGATAATTAAAGCTTCGCGCGCGTGGTTTTTAGCGTTTAATACTTCGTGTTTTACGCCCCTGCGTGAAAGCAAAGCGGATATTTTTTCGGATTTTTCGATTGATACTGTTCCTACCAGCATGGGCTGGCCCTTTTTATTCGCTTCGGCGATTTCTTCGCATAACGCCTTGTATTTGTCGGTTTCGTTAAGATAAACAAGATCGTCTTCATCGATGCGGGCTACAGGTTTGTTGGTCGGGACAACAACTACATCCAGTTTGTAAATTTTATTAAACTCTACAGCTTCGGTATCGGCAGTGCCTGTCATGCCGGAAATCTTTTTATACAATCTGAAATAATTCTGAAAGGTGATTGTGGCAAGAGTTCTGTTGCGCTGTGCGATTTTAATACGCTCTTTCGCCTCGATAGCCTGATGAAGCCCGTCGGAATAACGTCTGCCGTGTAAAATACGTCCTGTAAATTCATCTACAATTTGAACTTGTCCGTCGTCAACCACATAATCAACGTCAATATGAAAAAGTTTATGGGCTCTTAGCGCCTGCGTAAAATAATGAATATATTCAAAGTTTTCTTCGTCTACAATCGCGCCTTTAATAAGGCTTCGCTTTTTAAGAACTTCTTCTATATTGGCAAGCCCTTGATTACTAAAAGAAATATTTTTATTTTTTTCGTTTATTTTATAATCGCCTATGACTTCCTCGCCTTGAGTTTCATCGGGATATTCGCCGTTTTCTTTTTTTTGAATTTCGCAAAGCCCGCCCAAAAGTTTATCGACTTCGGCGAATTTAAAAGTATCGTCTTCGGCGGCGCCTGAAATAATAAGCGGGGTTCTGGCTTCGTCAATTAATATGGAGTCAATTTCATCTACGATACAGTAATTATGCCCCCGCTGAACCCTGCTTTCCATATCCCGGTGCATATTGTCGCGCAGGTAATCGAAACCGAATTCATTGTTTGTTCCGTAGGTTACGTCGCAATTATAATTTTCTTTTCTCTGCGCGTTATCCATGTGCGACAAAATAGTCCCGACAGTTAAACCAAGATATGTGAATATCGGTCTCATCCATTCCGCGTCGCGGCTTGCAAGATAATCGTTAACAGTAACGACATGGATACCGTCTCTTGAAATGGCGTTAAGATAAGCCGGAGCGACAACCATTAAAGTTTTACCTTCGCCGGTTTTTAATTCCGCTATTTTCCCGTGGTGCAGAACGATGGAGCCGAGCACCTGCGTATCGTAGGGACGCTCGCCGAGAGCGCGCAGCGCGGCTTCTCTTGCCAGAGCGAACGCTTCAGGCAGAATACTGTCAAGGCTTTCGCCGTTTTTATATCTTTGGCGGAACAATTCGGTTTGACGTGGAAAATCTTCAGGCGAAAGGGACTTTGCCCACTCCTCTTTTTCATTTACGTATTTTAATATCGGTTGAAGGGCTTTAACATCCCGCTCCTGCTGGGAGCCGAACAGCGCTTTAAAAAACTTTTCAAACATGCCGCAAGTATATAGGAAAAAACAGGATATATCAATATAATGGATTTATGCCGGTTTTAACTGTTTCCAATCTTTATAAACGTTTTAATCTTGAGGCGGGATTTTTTTCCCGCTTCGGGCGTTTTGTAAACGCGGTTAATGATATTTCCTTTTCAATCGGCAAAAACGAAGCGTACGGGCTTGTGGGTGAATCGGGCTGCGGGAAGACTACTACGGCGCGTATGTTAGTGCGAATGTATGAAGCCGATTCAGGAGAGATTTTATTCTATTATGGAGACGAAACTCTGGCTGTCTCATCTCTGAGAAAAGAAGTGTTAAGGCAGTACCGCGAAAAAGTCCGCTATGTTTTTCAGGATCCCGCAAAATCGCTTAATCCAAGAATGAATGTTTATGAAGTGCTGGTCTCCGGGTGCAGAAAACCGTTAAGAAAAAGAGGTGTAAGCGAAAAAGAACTCAGACAGAAAGCGTCCGGGATATTGCAAGAAGTCGGGCTTCAGGAAGGCGATTTGGAAAAAAGACCTTCGGAATTTTCAGGCGGGCAGAGACAGCGTATTTCCATCGCGCGCTCTCTTTTAATGGAGCCTGAAGTTTTAATATGCGATGAAGTTGTTTCGGCGCTTGACGTCAGTATCCAGGGGCAGATATTAAATCTGTTACTCGACATTAGAAAGAAAAGAAATATCTCGTTTTTATTTATCGCCCATGATTTAAAAGTCGCCTGTTATTTTTGCGATCGAATCGGTGTTATGTACAAGGGCGAGCTGATGGAAGAAGCTCCCGCGTCCGATTTATACCGCGAAGGACTGCATCCTTATACAAAACTTTTATTTTCTTCAGCAAGCGGTGTTTCCAAGGAATTTTCAGCGCAGCCGCAGAGTTTGAACCGAATGTCCGGCAAAGAACGCAAAGAAAATACCGGAGGAGGAGGCTGTTCTTTCGCGGCGAGGTGTCCTAACGCAATACAGCAGTGTTTGAATGAACATCCCGGACTTGAAAAAATTAAAGACGGACATTTAATTCGGTGTTTTAATTATGCTGCCTCAGAGCTTTCATCCGATAATTCGTAGCTGGTTTACCGAAACATACGGAAATCCTACAGGAGTTCAGGCAGAAGCCTGGCCTTTAATCGAAAAAGGAGAAAATGTTCTTGCAATCGCGCCGACAGGCAGCGGTAAAACTTTAACAGCCTTTCTTTCGGCTCTGTCGCGTTTTTGTTCCGACGGTAAACAAAAATATAACGCCGAGAAACTTTCCGTGCTGTATGTCTCGCCTCTTAAAGCGTTAAACGAAGATATTAAACGAAATTTGCTCCTGCCGTTAGCCGCCATTAAAACGCGTTTTGAAAAAGAAGGATTACAATTTCCGCCTGTGCATGTTGAAACACGATCAGGGGATACGCCTCAATCCGCGCGCAGACGGTTCTTTATTCATCCGCCTTCAATATTGGCGCTTACACCTGAAAGCCTTGCCATCATTCTTTTAAACCCTAAAGGCAGGCAGATTCTTTCCAATGTTAAATGCCTTATAATCGACGAAATCCACGCGCTGATTGGAAATAAAAGGGGCGCGTATCTTTCCTGCCAGATTGACAGGCTTTCCCATATCGCAGGAGAGTTCCAAAGGATCAGTCTTTCCGCGACTGTCCGCAACCCGCAGACGGCGGCTGATTTTACAGGCGGTATAGGCAGAAAGGTGAACATCGCGTCCGTTCCTGCGGAAAAGAAAATAGAGTTTAACATTGAATACCCGGAGCTATCCGAACAGGCGGATGACGGAAAACAATCTGTTACCCGCTATTCACCTTTAATCAATTATATTTTAAGACGCATCTGGGAAGGCGCGACTCTGCTTGTTTTTGCAGAATCAAGGCGGAGGGCGGAACGATTATGTTTTTTCTTAAACAATGAAGCCTCTGTATTGTTTGCGCGTCACGGAAATCCTCCGGGACGCGAAGCGGGTGCGGCGGTCGCGTATCCCCACCACGGTTCCCTGTCTAAAGAACTTAGAAGAAGCGTGGAAAAAGGGCTTGCCGAAGGAAGACTGCCGTGCGTAGTCGCGACAGCTTCTCTGGAACTTGGAATAGACATCGGCGACATTGATGAAGTTGTGCTTGCAGGAAGCCCGGGCAGTGTGTCGCAGACGCTTCAGCGGATCGGACGTTCGGGACACGGTGTCGGGCAGACAAGCAGGGGAAGACTGTTTGCTTTTCACAGCATGGATCTGCTGATCGCCTCAGCCTTAAAGAGCGCGGTTGATGAAAAAGATATCGAAGAAATTTATCCTGTCGAAAATCCTCAGGATATACTTGCCCAAACGGTACTTGCGCTCTGCTGTGAAAAAGACAGAAGCATAGAAGAGCTTTATTCGCTGATAAAAACTTTTTATATATTTAGAACTCTTAATTACGATTCATATATCAGGACTGTACGGATGCTGGCTGGACTCGGTGAAAACGGCAGGTTACGCGACGTTAAACCGCGTATCTGGCTTGATAAAATCGAAGAAAAAATCGGAGTGTTGGACGGAACCGCCACCCTGCTCTACACATCAAGCGGAGTTATCGCCAACAGGGGGCATTATTCCCTGCGTCTTGCGGACGGCTCAAAGATGGGCGAGCTTGACGAAGAATTTGTCTGGGAACGTTCCATAGGAGACCGTTTTGATTTCGGCGCGCGCGGCTGGCTGATTACAAGCATAACTTCTGAAGCCGTAGAAGTAACGCCGCTTGAAAGAAAAGCCGATTTTATTCCGTTCTGGAAAGGAGAAATGCAGTTCCGAAGTAAAAATTTAACAGAAAGACTGCTTTCCATTTTGGGAGAATACAATAAAACGGAATGTATTAAAAAAGGTTTGTCAGATCAGGCAGCAAGCTCTTTAAAAAGTTTTTTAGATTTACAGCGCTCTTCACAAAGAGGGATTGAATTACCTGATAATAAAAATATCGTAATAGAAATAATTACGGAAACAGAACTAAACAGGGATTTTTGTTCTGTAGTTTTACACAGTTTCCGCGGCGGACAGATAAATTATCCGCTCTCTCTTGCCTTAAGCGCCGAACTGGAAGAAATTGTTAAACTTAGGGTTGCGCAATTTTCATCTGACAATAACATACTTTTTTTAATTCCGCGTCTCGGCGTGGAAGAAACGGCAAAAACGCTGGAAGACATTGTCCGCAGAGCTTTGTCGGCGCTTTCAAGAACAGACACAGGCACTGTAACGCGCGCGGAAAGGCTTTTCAGAAACCGGCTTGAATCTTCCGGCGTTTTCGGCGCCAATTTTCGTGAAGCCGCTGAAAGAAGCATGCTGCTTCCAAAAGCGCCGTTTGGAAAGAGAACGCCGCTTTGGATCATGCGCCAAAGATCAAAACGGCTTTTTGATTCTGTAGCCGGTGAAGACGGTTTTCCTGTCACCGCCGAAGCATGGAGATGCTGTCTTGTTGACACATTCGACATGAACGGTTTTAAAGACCTGGTTCTGGCAATTAACGACGGAAGTATTACCGTGTCATTTTTTCATACAGCCTGCCCAAGTCCGTTTTCAAGAGATGTTGTAAGAGAAGAAACTAATGCTTTCATGTACGAATATGACGAAAGAAAAGATCTGGCAAAAGGCGCGAGCGCAACTCTTTCAGATAAAGTCATAGAAGAAGCGATAAATAATTCACAGCTTCGTCCCGCGTTAAAACAGGAAGTTATTGACAATTTTACAAGCCGGCTTAGAAGAGAAAAAACAGGTTATGCGCCTGATGACGTACTTTCACTTTCTGAATGGGTTAAGGAACGCGCCGCGATTCCGTATGATGAATGGCAGACTCTTTACGAAACACTGCCCCGGCAGTTAACAGATAAAATTGACGAGTGTAAAATTAAAACCATTACGCGCAACGGAGCGTCTCTTGCGTCTGTTGTCCACCGCGAATGGGAGAAGACATGGATCGACGAGCCTTTAAACCTTTTAGGGCAGTGGCTCCGTTATGAAGGTCCTGTTTCCCTGGAGCGGATACGCGCGGTCTTCGGCGCGACAGAAGCGGAAGTAAAAGACGCGCTCGGCGCTCTTTCGGAAGTTGATGAAGTTATATGCGATGTTGAAATATTAACAGACCCGCATGAAACCCTTTCGTCAATGATTTGCGACCGTGAAAACCTTGAATTGCTGCTGCGTATATCGCGAAAAAAAGAACGCCCGGTTATCAAGGAAAGACAGCTTGAATTGCTTGCGCCATTCCTCGCTCTTCGGCAGGGATTTTACGGTAACACAAAAGAAAATTTTGAAAAAAGCCTTTACACGTGGACAGCTCCCGTAAAGTTATGGGAAACGGAACTCCTTCAGGCAAGAAATCCGTCTTACGATCCAGAAAAATTAAACCGTATGATACGCGAAGGGCAGCTCGTCTGGTACGGCGCCGGTAATGAACGAACAGGTTTTTGCCGCCCAGAAGACCTTGATTTAGTTTTTGAAAACAAGAAAAAAGAGCCTGATACAGAAATGACGCGTTTAATAATATCCGGGTTTTTCAGCCGTCCAAGAGATTTTTGGGAAATAAAAAACAAGCTTAATATTGACAGCCGCGCCTGCGCCAAAGCGTTATGGCATGAAACATGGAATGGAAATCTCAGCGCGGACACTTTCGATCCTGCAAGAAGAGGCGCAGAATTCGGCTATATTCCCAAAGAAATTGAAATGCCGCAGAATATGGAAACCGCCCCCGCGTTTGGAAGGCAAAGACGCATCCCCGGAGCGTTAAAAAATCTTTGGAAAACAGGAGCGCCCGTCCACGGAAATTGGTTTTCACTTTTAATGGACGAACTTGAATCTCCGTCTCAGGCAGAAATTGATCCAATCGAAGAAGATTCCATTAACCGCGACCGTGTAAGACTTTTATTAAGCCGCCGGGGAATCCTCTGCCGTCCGCTTCTTGAACACGAAGCTCATGTTTTTTCATGGTCAAAACTGTTACCTGCAATGCGAAGGATGGAACTTGCAGGCGAACTTGTAACAGGCAGATTTTTTACAGGTATTAATTCACTTCAGTTTGCTTCCCCTTCAATCGCCGCGCAGCTTGAGCATGCCGAAAGTATTAACGATATTTACTGGATGAACGCGGCGGATCCGGCAAGCATCGCGGGGCTTGAGATTGAAGGATTGAGGTATAAATTATGCGCAAGAAGCGCAGGCAACCGATTATATTTTAAAGGCGCGGCGCTAATCGCGGTTTGCGCTAAAAACGGCAAGGAACTGCAAATCCATATAGGGGCGAATGATCCTGACATACCGGCTCTAATCGCGCTTTTAAAAATACCCAGGACAAGAAACGTAATGCCTGAAAAGAAAATTGTTGTAGAAAAAATTAACGGCGTGGAGGGCGCAAAAAGCATTTTTGCCGGAAGTTTTAAAGAATCGGGATTTGTAAGCGACCGCGGGAAACTGGTCTTTTGGTAAAATTTTAACACTGTTGAAACACAGCTTCCCCTTTTGCAATATTCACGGATTTTAAACTTAATTTAATATTATCGTTAAGCGCAACATCTCTTTGAAGCGTTACTTGAGCTTCAAGCGCAAGAGCAGGAATGATTACAGCCCAGAACCTGCCTTTATTTTCAACAGCGACAGCATCCCACAACGATTCTTTTTTATCAGACAGATAAACCATTTTCCAGTGACTGTCGGAAGCTCTTTCCGCATGAACAGCGGCGACAACACCGGCTTCGCTGAAACCAAGCCGCGCAGAAATTTCATCGGCGGATAGAGGTTTGCCGCCGCTAAGGACAGCTCGGATTTGTAAATGAGATAAAAGATCTGTGTAACGGCGCAGCGGGCTTGTCACCTGCGTGTAAGTGTCTAGTCCAAGCCCCTGATGCCTTCCCGGTTTAACGGAGAGGATTCGCGGCCTCATGCATTTACGAAGCTGAATAGAACCTGCAAGACCGCCTGCAACTTTGCCCTGTATTTCAACTTCCTGGCTGATATACGGAAACGGAAGAGCGCGCGAAGCCGCCCATGTACCGGCGCCCTCGCCTGCCGCGATCATCGATTCTTTTACCATAAAGGAAGACCGGTATTCAATTATCGGATCGATTGTAACCTCCGCGCCTCTTACGGTAATGTTTACATCCGGCAGTTCGATATTAACCGCTCCGTGGAAAATTCTGCGTTCAAATAATAATTTTGACAGATTATAAAGAATCCCCAGCGCTTTTGAGCTTGAATCCGTTTGCGCGTCGATCATTTTATCCGCTTCTTCATATGTTAAACGCTGTACTTTAACAATCGAAGGATAAATTTCCGTATCAGTTACTATACCATTTTCATTAATCGAGAGCTGAAAAGTAAGCGCCAAAGATTTTTCTGAAATGCCCAGCGCAAACATCGGAATACATTCGTCGGCTAACATGCGCGAAACGCCTTCGGGAAGGTATAGGGTCGCGCCTCTGTCGCGCGCTTCTTTTTCCGCAGGGCTGTCAAATCCGATAAGCGAAGACGGATCTGCGACATGAACATAAAGCAAAAAAGAAATGCCTGCCTGAGATACTTCTACCGAAACAGCGTCATCGGGATCGGTACTCCACGGGCTGTCGATAGCGTACGCGGCAAGGTGAGTTAAATCCTTACGATTCACAGAATCATTATTATTTGATGAAGACGGACAGACAGTGGAGGTGGCAAGCGAAAGACCGAATCGGCTTGGATGCGGATTAATCATCCCTGTCCAAAAACCGGTTTTTAAAAGAAGTGAATGCGCGTCTTCGGGAGTTTCACCCAGTCCGATATCTCTCATTGTGCGGCTTCTTGCTGTTTTTCCAAAAGCGAGAGCTTCAACATCCTGAAGATACCGCGCGTCATCGTCATGCATTTTATTTTCCGCAGGTTTTTTTAAACATGCCTTCAGTCTGTCTAAGAACTGCGAGCGTTCGCCGGTTTCGCGCTGTACAGAAGCGCGTTTGGTTTCTTCAGCTAACACATCTTCCTTACTCCTCGGTAAAATTACGTCGATAGAACCGGAAAAATAAAGACCGTCGCAGAGCAGAAGATAGGCGCTGTATGCGGCTTTCGCAGTATATTCATTAAAAATAAAAGCTGTTAAATCTTTTAAAGATAAAGATTCACTTTCACCGGAAAGCAGTTCCCACACTTCTTTGACTACGGACGGCGGCAGGTGGTTTTCTTCGATAAAATTAAAACTTTTAACAGGTCCTGGATGAAGGAGTTCAATATCTTTATCGCGTACCTTTACAGATGAGCCGTCTTTTAACGAAATAGTAAATTTATTTTCTGTCCGCTCATTTACAATTGCAGGTTTACCTTTGTAAATGACCAAAGCGCCTTCATTAAAACCATGCATTTATACATTATATACTAAATCGCCTCAACATATAAGTATTCTTTCAGATCGTCAGCATGGCATCTGATTTTTCTAAGAGCGCGTCTTTCAATCTGACGTACTGTTTCGGGGGATATATTCATTTTAACCCCGATTTCCCTGAGCGTAAAATATTCACAGCCATTCAACTGATAACGATAGCTTATAATGCGTTTTTCCCTGTCCATCAATTTATTCAACAGGCGCAATGTATTATCCCTGGACGCTTTTTTCATAAAATCGCGTTCCGGGCAGTAAGTATAATCTTCATGAAGATCCACAGAGCTTGCAGTATCGTCGGCGGCGTATTCATAAGGAAGTGATTCAGAAGCGATGTTAAAATAAGAATCAACATCCTGTACAGAAATGCCCAGTTCTTTCGCGATATCGGCGCTTTTCGGCTGATGCATCATACTTTGGCTTAACAGATGATATGTATGCCGGATTTTGCGCAGTGTTTCCTCTTTGCGCTGAGGCAGTCTTATCAGGTGTTTTGAATTGGAAATGTAACGGCTGATAAACTGCCGTATCCACCAGCATGCGTATGTGCAAAAACGCACATTCTTGCGGTAATCGTATTTCTTGGCCGCGTGCATAAGCCCTATATTGCCTTCCTGGATAATATCCATTAAAGAGACGTCTCTGGAATGGTACATCGCCGCGATTTTTACAACTAACCTTAAATTAGAGTTAACCAATTTTTGCGCGGCATCCTCGCTACCCTCCTGTACTTGCCTTGATAATTCCAGTTCTTCATCGAATGTTAACAAGGGAAACACTTTTATCTGCTTAAAATATGTGTCAAGCAGACTATCGCCAGATTTTGATGTTTTATTACGCATATTGCCTCCCTGCCATTTCGTATAAAATAGCAAATATTTTATAGCAAATATCATGCCAAGCGTAATTATTAACAATAATAAAAGTGTAATTCTTTGCCAGATAAGGAATTAAATATTTAAACCGGTTAGCGTTATTAAGGAAAATCGTTAAAAGTGTATTATTTTTTATACAATCATCAATATTTATTGTATAGTAAATATTATTTTTGTATGGTAATGTAAAATATGGACTGCGGAATAACCGTAAAAGAGAAAGGCAAAGACGCATATTACACCGTACAATGGTCTGCGCTCGCCAAAGCGGACCGGTACGACATCAACTCAAAAGTGCCGACATTAGCCGGTATTTTTGAAATTTACTGGATGGACGAAACCGAAAGACTGCGTTTATTTTTCGTAGGGCAGACAAATTACGGCGGTTTAAGAAGCGAATTAAGGCGCATAACAGATCCTGAATTATGCGCAAACGACGAAAAAGCCAAAAAAATCCTTGAAGAAAAAGAAATATGGTACCGTTATGCGCCTACAGATTCCGCAAACATTATGGCTGACATTGTATGGTTTTTTATGCAGACTTATTTTCCTGAAAAAACATCCTTATCTCATTCAGGACGATATGAAAATATTTTTATAAAAGAATCAGCTCCAGATAAATTAATTTGGGTGCCGTAAAAAATGATTGAATACATAGTTCCCTCCAATATTGACGACAGAGTGTTGGCTAAAGCCGTGCGTATCCTTGAAAACGGCGGACTTATCGCGCTTCCCACAGACACAAGCTGGAGTCTTGTATGCTCAATTAAATCCCAGGAAGGCGTTAAAAAATTAAGGAGGCTTTCAGGTGAAAGGGACGAACGTCATTTTACGCTTTTATGTTCAAATATTTCTCAGTTTGTGGAAGTGGTCAAATTGGATAATTCGCGCTTCAGACTGATTAACAGGCTTTGCCCGGGACCATATGTGTTCATTTTAAAAACCCTCTGCCACACTGAAAAATTTCTGGATATCCGCAGACACGAACTTGGAGTGCGTATTCCCGATTATCAGGTTCCGATCCGCCTTATAGAAACGCTTAAACATCCTCTTTACTCGATAACGGCAAAAAGAAGCATGGCGGGAATCGACGATTTGTTTTCTGACAATGAAACAGAAAATGACACCGAACTTCCGTCAATTCCTGAAGACGAACTTTTTGAAAGCGGCTGGGAGCTAGAAGAGATCGAAGGTCTGGATTTAATTTTAGACTCTGGAGAAGAACGCGAACGCATTTTTTCAACGATTCTTAATTTATGCGAAGACGAGATTAAATTACTGCGAAACGGCGCGGGTCCATGGCCTGTTTAATCATATTTGTTTTTAACGCTTTCTCCTTGTGATTTCCGCAATTCCTGTATATATTTGAATTAGTGATTAAAAAGAATTTAAAGCACGGTTATAAATTCGTTTTTAGAAGAAGGATTCTTGTAGTCCTGTCTCTTCTCGCTCAAATTATAATATTTTTCTTTCTGATAGCCGGAACAGGCATGTACCTGAAATTTTCATATTGGATTCTTTCGATTTTAAGCATCTTTGTAAGTATTTATATAATAAATAAACATGAAAAAGCCGGTTTTAAGATTACATGGATTTTTTTAATTCTTCTATTTCCTCTATTTGGAGGAATAATGTATATCATTCTAAATATTTGGTCTAACCCGAAAAAATTAAGGAAAGCTCTTTTTGGAAATATTGCCGCAAGCAAGGACGCGTTTTTTCTTCCCGGAAACAGACTTAATGAACTTATCAATATTCATCCCGATTTCAGCTCTCAGGCTCATTATTTACAGGAATACGCCGGCTTCCCTGTTTACGGGAATACAAGACAGGAATTTTTTCCTTCAGGCGAATCATTTTTTTACAGAGCGCTGGAAGAAATTGAAAAAGCCCAAAAATATATTTTTATGGAATTCTTTATATTAAAAGAAGGAATAATGCTCAATTCAATAATAACGATATTGGAAAGAAAAGCGGCGGCAGGTCTTGATGTCAGGGTTATGTACGACGACATGGGCTGTTTCTTCACCCTGCCGCCCGATTTTCCCGCAAAACTTAAAAAGAAAGGAATTAAAACATATATTTTTAATAAATTCAGGCCGATTGTTTCATCGCTTCAAAACAACCGTGACCACAGAAAAATAATATCGATAGACGGCAAGGTAGCGTTTACTGGCGGCTTAAACCTTGCGGATGAATACATCAACGCGATTGACCGTTTCGGACACTGGAAAGATTCCGCGATTATGATCGAAGGGGACGCGGCGTGGTCGCTTACTTTGATCTTCCTTCAGATGTGGAACCTTGGTTTAAAACATAAAGACGATTATGAGTCATTTTATCCGTGGAAAGAAAACGTAATTGAACATACGCAGGAAGGCGTTGTCGAAGGTTTTGAATCATGGGGTTATGTACAACCTTACGCGGACAGCCCCATCGATATAGAAAATGTGGGCGAGCATGTATACATTCAAATTATTAATCAGGCTAAGAAATATATTTATATTAACACCCCTTACCTGATCGTAGACGACAATCTTTTATCCGCGTTAACACTGGCAGCGAAAAGCGGAGTTGATGTGCGCATAATCACTCCTCACCGCTGGGACAAGTTAATAGTCGCGATTACATCACGTTCTTATTACCGCAGGCTAATACAGGCAGGCGTGAAAGTTTACGAATATACTTCCGGTTTTAACCATGGAAAAACATTTGTTTCTGACGATAAAATGGCGACTGTCGGCACAACCAATCTTGACTTTAGAAGCCTGTATCTTCACTTTGAATGCGGCGTATTGATTTACGCGAGCGAAACCGTTGCCGCTGTAAAGGAAGATTTTTTAAAAACCATTCCGGCTTCGCAGGAAATAACCTTAAAAGAATGTTCGCGCAACGCTTTCCAAAGTCTCATTCAGGACGGACTCAGAATATTCGCACCTTTAATGTAAAAATAAATCCGCTGTTATATTACTTTCTTTTCTATCCATTTGTTGCTAAGCCAGCGTTTTAAAAAGAAAATCCCCCGGAACAGAAAGTCAGCGCCCATCGCAAGATACACCGCGACAGGTCCGAAACCGAGAGTAAATGTCATGAAAAACGCTGAACAAACCCTTACAATCCACATTGTACTTACAGCGACAATCATCACATAACGCGCGTCCCCCGAGGCTTTTAAAGCGTTCGGAAGCACAAAAGACGGACACCAGAATAAAGTGGACGTTATACAATGAACCCTCAGAAACAACACGCAATACTCTCCCGCCTGCTCTGACAAATTAAATATCCCGATTATAGGTTTCATAAAAATAAAAATATTAATATTAATAATTAAATATGTTATATACGACAGAAGCATAATTTTTTTAGTGTACCGTTTTGCGGCAAGATAATCCCCCGCTCCTATACATTGCCCCACAATTATTAAAAGCCCCATACCGTATCCGCTTCCCGGCATGAAAGCAAGAGAATTAATCGTCGCTCCCACAGCGTTAGCCGCAATGGCGGCTGTCCCGAACACCGTGAATATTCTTGTTATCAATATCTTACCGACCTGGAACATCGACGCTTCAAGACCGCTCGGGATACCGATATTTAAAATGCGTTTAATCATCGAACCTTCAATTTTAACATTTCTTAAACCGCTCAGATTTATAATTCTTGTTTTATCCTTTATTAAAAGACGGATTAATATAACGGCGGTAATTACTCTGCCAAAAAACGTAGACATCGCGGCTCCCGCAACGCCGAGTTTAAAACCATATATTAGAAGCGCGTTTGCGCCAATATTAAAGATATTTAAAATAATTACCGCTCTCATGGGAACTTTCGAATTTCCCATACATCTGAACAATGCCGCGGCGGATGTATAAAGTGCGAGGAAAGGATAGGAAAGAGCAATGAACAGAAAATAAATATTTGCGCTGCGCATTACATCATCCGCGATGTTGCCGAAAATGCCTCTTAACAATAGACTGCGTGTAAAAATAGTTACCAGCATCAAAGCAACCGAGATAATAACACTTATATAAACAAGCTGTCTTGCGGAACTGCAGGCGTTCTTCTCCTCCTTTCGCCCGAGATACTGGCTCGCAACTACAGAACCGCCTGTCGCAATCGCGTTAAACGATGTAATAATCAAAAAATTAATAGTCTCAACAAGAGAAATACCGGACACCGCATGTTCGCCGACAGAACTTACCATGACCATATTTACAATTCCGATCATGACAACAAGAAGCTGTTCGATAATCAGCGGCCAAAGAAGCGAAAAAAGTTTTTTATTATTCCAATCTACAGGGGTCAGCGTAACGGGCGTATCTATCGGAGAGCTTCGCACCGCAGGTTCTAAACCCGTCATTGAATGCCTTAAGTCCAAAAAATTTCTCCTATTTATCATTTATATTATTTATGATATATATACAAGTATGGCAGGATTGTTTGATTATATTGAATGGAGGGGCGACCTTGATTTTAATGTTTCTCCGTTTAACCCTGTAGATAATATAATTCTTTCGCAGTTGGCATATCTTACATTAGACGGAATTGTTCCGTCGCCTGAAGAAAGAGAGGGAATCAGCATCGATCTGGCTGTCAGAGTTTACAATGAAAAAATTAAAGAGCCGGGTTTTAAACTGTCGTCGATATTTAAAGAAGATCATCAACTGATAAGAGCGCTCGGATCTTCAAGACGTTTTGGAGACTGCCAGCTCTTCGGATATGTTAACCATGTCGATGCCAGGCGCGAACTTCAATTTTCAGCAGTTTGCATCCACATAAGTGACGGCTATACATTTGTCGCCTTTCGCGGAACAGACTGTTCCATTGTCGGATGGAAAGAAGATTTTAATATGTGTTTTAAAGATGTAATTCCTTCACAGATCGAAGCCGTAAAATACCTCGAAAAAATGGCTCCGATGATTAGGAATCGCCTTCGCGTGGGCGGCCATTCAAAAGGCGGTAATCTCGCGATTTACGCGTCCGCTAATTGCGATAACAAGATAAAAAAACGCATAAAAAACATTTATTGCAACGACGCTCCGGGTTTTAACGATAATTTTTTATCAAGCAAGAATTTTAAAGAAATAAGAAACAGGATTCAATTCTTCGTGCCGCAGGCGTCTATCATAGGAATGTTTATGGATCACGGAGCGGACACTACTGTTATAAAAAGCAATGAAGACGGTATTATGCAGCATAATCTTTATTCGTGGGAAGTAACGTATAACGATTTAGTCCGCGCCGAAAGAGCCACCGTCAGCAGTAAATTTATTAATAACACTTTGCGCGGATGGCTCGAAAATATCGATAACGAAAAGCGCGAACAATTTATAGAATCGCTTTACCATATATTAAGCATGGCAAACATACAATCAACTGCCGAATTGGAAACTTCGTGGTTTTCCATCACAGGGCGCGTATTAAAATCTTTAAGCAGTGTAGAAGAATCAAAAAGAAAAATTATAAGGGAAACCATAAGTGAACTTTTTGTATCAGCAGGACGAAATATAGAAACATTAATTAAACCAGAACAAAAATGAAAAATATTAAATATTTATTAATATTGGTTTTTTTTCTATACGTTTCCGCCGCCGCGGATGCGCAGCTCTTTAAACCTTTTAAATTCTTTCGTGTAATAAAAACAGAACATTTTGATATTATATTTCCAAAAGAATCCGAGCCGAGCGCGAGGCTTTTATCGGAATATGCAGACAATTTATATAAAGATTTAACATCGATTCTGGGCATCGAAGTCCGCGTTCGTATTCCCGTTACATTCACTGCGCATACCGATATGTTTAACGGTTATTACGCGCACCTTCCCCGTCCCCACATTGTACTATACGACACTCCTATGGATTTGGAATGGACAGTTTACGAAAATAATTTGAAAGGACTTTTTCTGCATGAACTGGTACACGCTGTTACATTGAACACAGGAAACCGTTTTTATCAGTTCATGCGAAGAGTTTTCGGATATTGGGCTTCGCCCGCCTATTTAAACGCGCCGCTATTCATGATCGAAGGCGCTACGGTAAGTTTTGAAAGCCTTACCGGTTTTGGAAGAGCGAATGATCCTTTAATAAAACAAAAATTAAGACAGGCGATTTATGAAAATAAATTTTTAGAACCTTTTAAAACATCTGGTTTTTATGATTTGCCGGATCAGAGCGGTATTTATTACGATTACGGCGGGCTTTTTTCCGCGTGGCTTCAGAAAGAATACGGTATGGAAAAATACTCGGAACTTTGGAAAGCTATTGGAAGCGACAGATTTATAAAATTCTCCCTTTTTGTGTACCGTTCGCGTTTTTATGACGCTTTTAATAAAGTATACGGGATTTACATTTTAGACGCGTGGGAAACCTTTAGATTATCTCTTGCTTTAGACGATATTGAAGAAAAACCCGGCTCTGTTCTTCCTGCGCAGTATCGATTTTTAAAAGAAACAAAGAGAGCGGTTTCAAAAATGGCGGCATACGGGGACAATATTTATATTCTTGAATCGGCGGAAGATAAAATACTTGTTTATAATTCTCAAACTGATGTTATCCGCTCATTTAATACAAATTCGTTTTATTCATACGATTTGGATATCTCTGATTGCGGAACAAAACTGCTTGTGTCGGGATATAACTCGATGGGTGAAATGTTTAAGGCTGTAGTCATCGAGCAAGACGCGGAAACAGGAAAGAAAACCGGAAGAACGATACACTCTTTTTACAAGGCAAGATATTTTCGCGACGGCGCGATAGGGATTAAATCAGAGCTGCATAATAACAATATTGTGTATACGGACTTTAACGGCAATGAGGAAATACTTTTTAAAGGAAATGAAACATTAATGTTTTCAGGACCTCAAGTTTTAGATAATGACAGGATTGTATTTATCGCGGCAAAACACGGTATAAGAAGACTATTTCTTTTTAATTATGCGTCAAGAGAACTTTTTAAAATAGAAGAATCGACAGGTAACGGAAATTACTGGCATTATATGCGCGGCTTAAATGTATTGGAAAATAAACTGCTTTTTAGCTACAATTCAGACGACAGAATGTACAAGCTCGCCTCCGTCGATTTTAATTCCATGCGGGCTGTTTTTAACAGCCGCGATTTTTCGGGCGGAGTTTTTAACCCTGTATCAGTTAACGGAGAAATCTTTTACAGCGGCAATTTTTTCGCTGGAGACGAAGTGCTGCGTTTTCCTGAAACAGCGGATTCAATTTCAGGAACATTAATTAATATTATAATGGTTAAACAAGACGCGAATGAATACGGTCTTGTCGCGAAAGCCGGATGGGAAGAACCTTCTGATCCGCCAATGGAGAATTCTTCATCGCAAATTCCGTCAAAACCGTTTTTAAGTATCGCTTACATGAATCCCTTTAATTTATGGCTGCCCGTGCCTTTCATCCGGTATACAGAAGAATTTCCTTATTTATCGCTTGACGGCGGCGGTATTTTTTCTTTATTGACAGATCCGTCCGACAGAAACATGATTACTTTTTTTCTCTTCTATGATGCCGTGTATAGAATGGCAAGGATACAGGATTTTAAATGGCAAAGCACTGTACCGGGATTTCCCGTAACACTGGTATTTAACGATAAGGTGGAAACAAATTTAAGTTTTCCATATCGCATTACTCAACTGGGTCTAAGCGCGAATTTTTCCCATACACCCGGCCGTTTTACATACGGGTTTTCTGTAGGCGGCGGTTATTCGCGAGCCGCTCTTTATGACGGCGCTTCGAGCGCGTACAACTGGAAAGAAACGTCAAGCTTTTTTTACTATTCGGCGGCATTTTCATTTTCAAACCGTCTGCAGAGACGTTATGAAATGTTCGGGAACGGTTTTTCCTTCAGTCTGAGAGGAGCCAATATTGTAAGCGATTTTAAACCGCGTGTTGAAGGATTATTTACAGCGAACGTAGAAAAAAGAATTCCGTTTTTTATAGCGCTTTACGGCGCGTATGACAAATCTGGTATGGATATGCAGGGAGCGTCAAAAAATTTCAGCGAAGCCATATATGCGGCATATTCGTCAGAGGAGTATTTAAATTCCAACGGCCCTGAGCTTAACTGGATTTCAGGATGTGAAATAGGTATCGGCGTTTTCTCACTTGAAATCCAAAGAAATTTCTCGCATGTATATTACAACAGATTTCGCGGTATATTGTCGATCAGAAATGTTTTATATGACAGCCAGGGCGATCCCGGCGCTGAAGGAGTGATGATCGGGGATTTACATCTTGCCCAGTCTTTAGTTTTTAAACTTGGTCTTGTTGTATCCGCAATCCCGATTAAAATGTCGCCGCTTTTTCTGGAGCCGTATTTATGGGGAGCGTGGAAATTTTCCAACACAATTACAAGGAATGAATCATTTTGGCATATCGGCGTCGGCATTAATTTGCAGTTTTGATTCGTGGACGCATAAGCGAAAATATTATATAATTCATCTATGCAAATTATTTCATGGAACGTAAACGGTATCCGCTCGATAGAAAAAAAAGGTTTTTTCGACTGGCTCGCCAAAGAAAACCCCGACATCATATGCCTTAACGAAACAAAAGCCCATCCGGGACAGCTCTCTTCACAATTTATAAAACCGGAAAAATTGTCTTACTCTTCTTTTTGGGCAAGCGCAAAAAAGAAAGGATATTCCGGTGTGGCGATCTATTCAAAGATACAGCCTGAAAATGTGCGTTTTCTTGGTAAAGGGGAATTCGACGACGAAGGGCGCGTATTGGCCGCAGATTATAAGGATTTTACTTTGATAGCGGCTTATTTTCCAAATTCGCAGGACGAAGGAAAACGCCTTGATTATAAACTGGCGTTCAACGAAGCAATGTTAAAATTCTGCAATTCAATCGTTAAAAAAGGACGGCATTTTCTTCTTTGCGGCGATTATAATGTCGCGCATACTCCAATCGATCTTGCGCGCCCGAAGGCGAACGAAAAAAACGCGGGCTATCTTCCCGAAGAGCGCGCATGGATGGATAAATTTCTTACGGCTGGCAATGTTGACACGTTCCGTCACTTTCATCCCGGCGAGACAGGACATTATACATGGTGGTCATACATGGGTCAGTCGCGCGCAAAAAATATCGGGTGGAGAATCGATTACACTTGTATAGACAAAGGTTTTCTTCCCAGGGTAAAATCATCCGTAATAAGGCCCGAAGTTGAAGGCTCCGATCATTGCCCTGTGGAGATTGAGCTGAAATTATGAGAATTAAATATAACGCTCCGACTGTTCTGTCTTTCGCACTGTTATGCGCGTTTATTTTATTTTTATCAAGAACTTTTATACCCGGTCTTGTTGAAAACTGGTTTATGGTTCCCGGAAGAGACGCGTTTCGCACCGGTAATTTTAATAATTGGATATCGATAATAACTCATGTTATGGGTCATGCCCACTGGGCGCATTTAATAAACAATTTAACGCTGATACTGCTTATAGGTCCCATGCTGGAAGAAAGTTACGGTTCTGTCCCTCTCCTTATAATGATGCTTGTTACGGCTCTTGCTACAGGAATATTAAACGTGTTGTTTTTTAAAAGTTATCTTTTAGGCGCGTCCGGCATTGTCTTTATGATGATTCTTTTATCGTCGTTTACCAATTTTTCAGCCGGAGAAATTCCGCTTACATTTATCCTTGTATTAATTTTATATCTGGGCGTACAGATTTTCAGTAATTCGGACGGTCCTGATAATATTTCTCATTTTGCGCATATAATCGGCGGCTTATGCGGAAGCTTCTTCGGCTTCATTCGTCCGCCAAGGAGACAGAAACAATGAAAAAAGAATTTCTACAATTCGACGAGATTCGCGATAACGCGATTAAACTCGCACACCGCATTTACAACGACGGATTTTTTCCCGATGTTATTTACGTATCCCTTCGCGGCGGCGCGTATCTTGGCAATATCATCAGCGAATACTTTAAAGTTGTTCACGATACAGCGCCGTCCTGTAAAGCGGGACGTCCGGTTTATTACGCCGCCGTAGTCGCCCGTTCATACACAGACGTAGCAAAAAGCGATCAGGTTAAGGTTGACGGCTGGACATATTCGCCCGATTATCTCCGCGTCGGGGATAAAGTGCTTTTAATAGACGATATATTTGATTCGGGAAAAACAATTAACCATCTTGCGCAAATAATTCTGGACAAGGGAATCCCCAGAAACGATCTTAAAATAGCGGTTCATGACTATAAATATTTTTATGATAAAAAAGAACAGCTCCCTATACATCCTGATTACTGGTGCAGAAAACATGACATATCAATCAACGATGATACCTACTGGATTCATTACATGAGCCACGAGCTTATGGGGCTTACAGAAATTGAACTGGAAAATAATTATTATTCGCGCGATCCGAATTTAAAAGAGGCGATGCATATAATAACGGATGGAAATGATGATCTGCGGAATTGACGAAGCGGGGCGCGGCCCTCTTGCCGGCCCTGTCTGCGCCGCTGCGGTCATATTGAGCGAAGATTTTCCGATTAAGTTATTAAACGATTCAAAAAAACTAACGCCCGCACGCAGAAACGAAGCACGGTTAATCATCATGAAAAAAGCGCTTCTCTGGGGTGTCGGCTGGGCAACGCATGAAGAAATAGACAATATCAACATTTTACAGGCGAGCCTTTTGGCGATGGCGCGCGCCTTCGAAGACATGATTAAAAAATCAAGCGAAAAAAAGGCAAGCGAAAATATTAACGCAATCGTGGACGGCACATACATCCCCAAAATATGCGTTCCATGTGTAGCAATGATAAAAGCGGACGCAAAGGTTCCCGAAGTTATGGCGGCATCGATTCTTGCAAAAACCGAACGCGACATTTACATGGATAAAATGGCGCAGCTTTATCCTTTATACGGTTATGAAAAACACAAAGGTTATCCCACAAAAGCGCACAGACAGGCGGTTTTAAAACACGGACCGTCTCCGATTCAGAGGCTGAGTTTTAATGTGAAGTCCAGACACTAATAAACAGCGAAGCTTCCGGCTTAATAAAAACTCAGAACCACTTACGAATTTTAAAGAAAACAATCATAACAAACGCAACCAAAAACATTATGCCAAGAACAATGAAATACCCAAAGCTGGTGTCTAATTCAGGCATATTTTTAAAATTCATACCGTATATTCCCGCGATAAAAGACAACGGAATAAAGATGGCGGAAATCATGGCTAAAACTTTCATAACCTTGTTCAACTGATACGATAAAACAGACAAGTTAACTTCCATAATGCTGGACAGCCATTCGCGGTAATGTTCTACCTGCATTACCGCATGATCCAAATTTTCAATTAAGTCCTGTAAAAACGGTTTTATTTCTCCGGTTTGGAAAAATGATTCCTGCCGGGAGATAATAAATAAATTATTTTTTAAAGGCAGAATCGCTTTCTTAACAAGCAGAATATATTTTTTTGTTTCCTGTATCTCCTCAATATATGTATCATCGCTGGTTCTTGTAGCGCGATCTTCAAGATTTTCTATGTGTTCTTCCAAATGGTTTATGGAGTTAAAATATTCATCGACAATTTTATCAATTATTAAATAGGCAATATAATCAGTTTCCATTTTGCGGATTTCACCGGTATTTTCCATTATTTTTCTTCTAATATTTTCAAACGCGCCTCTTGATAATTCTTGAAAGGTTAAAAGAATGTTTTTCATAATAACAATTCCAATCTGGGTAATAATTAATTCATCCGTTTCTCTGTCTTGAGGTATATTTTTTTTATTCTTCCACGGCAGGAAGAATTTTTTATTACCGGTATTTGAACGGTAAAAAGTATTCTTTTTCTGTATAATTGTTTTAACCAATAGAAATCTGTATTTATCAAAGACTTCCATTTTTGCCTGCTGTTCTGTCTGCAAAATATCCTCAATGGTTAAAGGGTGAATTTCCAGTAACTCACCCAAACGCTTGATCGACTCAATGTCTTTTAATCCGCTGACATTTATCCATAAAATCTTTGAATCATTTTTAAGTTCTATTACTTCATCAATAGTGGAAATATCTTTTGTTTCTGCAGACTCTGAATTATAATTTATATAAGATAACTTCATTTCTGAAGCAGGAATATCTCCTGCATAAACGGGATTAATAACCTGCATATATTTTGACTTCATCAATGCCATTTATGTTTCTCCTTTTGCTTAAAAATATTCTATATTTTTATATAATATTATTATTTTACATATCTTTCTTTTTAACTACTATTCTTTTTACATCTTTAGAGCCGCGATCATTTCTTCCACCTCTGTCTGCGTTCTTGCCGCGTTCACCGCCGCGAAAACTGCGTCCGCTGTGCTCACCTGTTCTTCCGCGTTTTTCACCGCGCTCGCCGCGTTCATATCTTTCACCGCGCTCGGTTCTATCTCCGCGTTCATGTCTTTCACTGCGTTCATGTCTCTCACCGCGCTCGGTTCTATCTCCGCGCTCATTTGCGCGTTCGCGTTTTTCGCTGCGGTTTGTGTGTTCGCGGCCTTCTTCGCGTCTTGCAGATCCTTTGCCGGCGCCACCGCCGAGTCTAGGCGCGGAGCGCCTGGGTGAAGATTCCCCTCCGGTATGTTTTTTCCCGCGCGCCGCTTTTTCAAGCACTTTTAGCGATTCATCAAAACCTTTTAAAAATTCCTGTAAATCTTCGGCAAATAAAATTACAGACTGGCGATCAAAGCCGCCTGAATCGCGGTTTTTACTTTCTACAATGTTAAGGTAGAGATCGCCCATGCGATTCTCCTTAACGTTAAAAAAATATGTTCTGTTTGGCAGAACTACTTTGTTTGAAAAAATCTCTCCGCGTATTCCCATTTTTATCCCTCCGTTAAATTATACTATCAGCTTCCATTATCATCTGCTTCTGCCAATCAAGCAACCGCCGTTCGAAAGCTTGATCGCATCCTTCCGCGTCCGCCATGATGCGGAAAACCGGTTCAGTCGCAGAACCTCTCATCCAAATATATGCTATTTCCCTTTTTTTGTCATCGAAAAAAATGATTTTTAAACCGCCTCTTCCGGCATCGCCAAAACGGCTAATATTCCTTTTTTCCACGATTCCGTTGTAAGCGGCGGCTTCCCATTTAAAAATATTATAATTATTTTTTAATTCATCCCGTTTTTTTTCCCACTCCCGCAGGAAAATGTCCTGATAACGGTTTTTTAACACAGAATGATCCGGCGTTTTTATGCGCATAACAGCGTTAACATGGTACACGGGGGTTGTCGTGAATTCGGGCAGGCTTGCGATTATGTCTGCAAGCGTAAAATCTGCGCAGTATTTATCCATTTGACAGGAATATTTACACCAAATCTCAAAAAGTCCCGGTTTTGTGTTAGTTGAGCGGACACAAAGCATTTTAACGAGAGCAAGAACAGTATTAACAGGGTCGCGAACAGCGCAAGGATGAGTGATGTTTCCGCCTGCGGAACCTTCGCCCAGGATACGCGCAATATAACCTTCTTCGCGTAATTTCCTCGCAAGGGAAACAACATTTGCCTCCCCCACTTCGGCGCGGAAAACAGAAACTCCGAAAGCTCCGGCGATTCTGTCTATCCTCATCGATGTCGGATCATTAACGGCGACGGCGGCTTTTGTAAGAGCTTTTCCGGTTTCGTCAAATTTTAATCCGCCTGTCCATACAAGGTGAGAAAGTTCTGCAGCGACAGCAAGAGCGAATACTTCCTGCGATTCTAAAGGACGCGCTTTACTAACTGCATCGTCCCAAATTATCAGGTTTCCCCTGTCACCGTCGCAGTCGGGAACATATCCTAAAACATATGCGTCATTGCTTTTATACGCCGCTTCCAGCAATAAACAACAGGGATTAAGAGAATCACCTTCAGGTACAATCCGATGAACAATCTGTCCGGGTTCATGATTAATGGCACCTGTTAGAATTCCAAGCTTTGAGAAGAAATCAGTATCTATTGATACTGTACGGGCAGAACCGTTAAAATCGCAGACTACGCCAAGCGGTTTTTTCGCAAGGTTCTCTCTCACCGCGGCTGCAAGCAAATCACTTCCGTCCCATACTACTTCTTCTGCAAAATTAAAATACGCATTATAGGCGGAGGGTTTATGGGAAGAATTTAACCACGAACCAGCACGAACCCCATCTTCAACATCCTGTCTTCCGTTTGTATGGTTCGCGGTAAAAATAATATTTTCAATCTTTTGAATATTTTCATCATTATTAATAAACGTTTTAAATTCTTCGATTAGGTAAATAGCTTCTTCAGCGGGTAATACGCCGCCGTCGGTTAAGCCGAATTTAACGCCGTTGTGGCCGATTGGATTGTGGCTTGCGGAAATGTATATAAAGCCAACATGTTTATATCTATCCTTTTCTTTTGCGCCTTCTTTCCTTGCCCATGCCATGATTTCGGGAGCCGCAACAATACCTGCATAACGTACTTCACAGCCATAAGCAAGTAAAACAGACATCATCGCTTCGATAATCGCCTTCCCGGTAGGACGTGTATCTGTACCTAAAAGCGCAACAGGTTTATTTAAAATATTATCTTTGTTCTCTGTTTTTTTTTGCACACCCCGCGCGAGATATTCCGCAAATACATACGCGGCAGCACCGGCGATTATCGAGTACGCCTTCGGGACTTCCCCTGAGGCGCTTTCTTCGTCTCCGTCAGCGGCAAAAACGGAACGCCAGCCGGAAGCGGAAAGAATCATTTTATCAAGAGCGGCGTTAATTTCGTTTT
>WQSF01000010.1 GCA_009788065.1 Treponema sp. | reverse complement strand
GGCTTTTTGTGGGCGTGCAAAAATTACGACGGCGATGTTCAAAGCGACATGATCGCAAGCGCGGCAGGAAGCCTTGCCATGATGACAAGCGTTCTTGTTTCACCTTCGGGCGTATTTGAATACGAAGCCGCGCATGGAACAGTGCAGCAGCACTACTACCGCTGGCAGAAAGGCGAAAAAACAAGCACAAACCCCGCGGCTCTCATTTTCGCGTGGACTGGCGCTCTTGCCAAACGCGCGGAACTTGACAACACGCCTGAACTTTCTGCTTTTGCGAAAAAACTTGAAACATCGGTTGTCGGCGTAATCGAAGACGGAATAATGACAGGCGATTTGGCAAGGCTTTCAGAGCCGCAGCCTGATAAGGTTCTTAATTCATGGGAGTTTATTGACGCAATCGCTGACAGATTAAAATAAAGGAAATACAATGGAAAAATTACAAGCGAAGCTGGTTTTGGAAGACGGCAGTGAATTTTACGGCTGGGCTTTCGGGAAAAATAAATGCGTCGCGGGGGAAGTTGTTTTTAACACAGGAATGTCCGGGCTTGCCCAGGCTCTTACAGACCCGGGATGCAAAGGACAAATTGTGGTCTTAACCTGGCCGATTGTCGGGAATTGCGGCGTGAATGTAAACAAAAACGGAACGCCTTTTTCTGACGAGCAAGGGCTTCCCGTCGTTCTGGAATCGGAAAAGATTCAGGTTTCAGGTCTTGTTATTTCCGATTTATGCGAAGAGCCGAGCCATTATTCGGCGAAAATTTCTCTTTCAACATGGATGGAAAAAAGCAAAACCGCAGGCGTTTACGGTATTGATACAAGAGCGCTTGCGCTTCGCCTCCGCGTCCGCGGTACAATGCTTGGAAAAATACTTGTGGAAGGAAAATCCAAACAGGGTTTCGGCGATGTTTCGTTTAAAAATATAAATTTGTCAAATCATGACGGTACGGCGCTTAAAGAAATTAAAACTTATCATCCTGCCGCTAAAAAATCAGATATAAAAATAGCCTTACTCGACTGCGGCGCGAAAGCGAATGTTATCCGATGCCTTTTAAACCGCGGCGCGGAAGTTATCCGTATCCCCTGCGGCATGGACATTGAAAGCGTTAATTACGACGCTCTCGTAATTTCCAGCGGACCGGGTGATCCGAAAGAATATAAAAAAGCGATTGAAACAGTACGCAAAGCGTTGTCGGGTAACAAACCGGTGTTCGGCATCGGTCTTGGAAATTTAATAATGGCTCTTGCCGCAGGCGCCGATACATACAAACTGCCGTTTGGACACAGAAGCCAGAATCAACCGAGTATAGAAGACGGCTCAAACAACTGTTATGTTACATCACAGAACCACGGATTTGCAGTAAGAATTGACAGTCTTAACGGACAATGGAAGCAGTGGTTTACCAACGCCAACGACGGCACAGTGGAAGGCATTAGATGTGAAAACAAACCGTTTTCCGCGGTGCAGTTTTATCCCGAAGGATGTCCCGGTTCGCGCGACACGGAGTTCTTATTCGACCGCTTTTTTGATCAGATAAGGGAGGGAAAATAATGACGGCTAACGCAGCTCTTCCAAAGAAAGTTCTTATCCTCGGCTCCGGCGGTTTAAAAATCGGACAGGCGGGAGAATTCGATTATTCGGGCTCTCAGGCAATTAAAGCGCTTCGCGAAGAAGGCATAAAAGTTGTTTTAATTAATCCCAATATCGCAACGATTCAAACAAGCGAAGGAATGGCGGACTCCATTTATTTTCTTCCCATAACGCCCGAATATGTCAGCAGGGTAATCGAGAAAGAAAAACCCGACGCCATGCTGCTCTCCTTCGGCGGACAGACCGCTCTTAACTGCGGCGTCGCGCTTAACAGAGACGGCACTTTGGCGAAAAACAATGTGCGTGTTCTCGGCACACCGGTAAAAACCATAGAAGACACCGAAGACAGACAGTTGTTTGTTGACCGCCTGAACGAAATTAACGCCCTTACTCCCCGCAGTTTCGCGGTAACTGACACTTCTTCTGCTTTAAAAGCGGCTAACGAAATCGGATACCCTGTAATGGCGCGCGTTGCTTTCGCTCTCGGCGGCGCGGGATCGGGTATTTGCAAAGATGAAGCCGAGCTTACAAAAAGATGCGCTTTTGTTTTCGCGAGGAAAAACGAAATTGACACGCCGCCTCAGGTCCTTGTTGAAGAATGGCTCGGCGGCTGGAAGGAAATAGAATTCGAGATTGTAAGAGACGCGTTTGACAACTGTATAACAGTCGCCAGCATGGAAAACTTCGACCCGCTGGGTATTCATACGGGCGAAAGTATTGTCGTAGCTCCCGCTCTTACATTAACAGATTCCGAACTTGGAAAACTTAGAAGAATCGGCATCGACGTTATCCGCCATCTTGGAATTGTCGGGGAATGTAACATCCAGTTTGCCCTCGATCCGTTTTCAGAAGATTACCGTATTATCGAAGTAAATGCCCGCCTTTCTAGAAGTTCAGCTCTCGCTTCCAAAGCGACAGGCTACCCTCTCGCGTTTATCGCGGCGAAAATCGCCCTTGGACATTCGCTTTTGGAAATTGACAACCGCATAACCCATGCGACAAAATCATGTTTTGAACCTGCGCTTGATTACATTGTTATAAAAGTCCCCCGCTGGGATTTAACCAAGTTTAAAAATGTTGATTTACGTATCGGCTCGGAAATGAAATCCGTCGGCGAAGTTATGTCCATCGCAAGAACATTTGAAGAGGCGATTCAAAAAGCGCTTCGCATGACAGGAATCGGCGCTCCCGGACTTGCTGGAGACGACTCGCTTTGCGGCGCAAGTTTCACAGGCTCAGGCAACATTAACGCAAAAATTCGCGACGCTTTAAGCCGCCCGACAGACAGGCGCATTTATGTTATTTACCGTGCAATAGCCGAAGGCTGGTCAATCGACAAGATTTACAAACTTACAAAAATTGACAAATGGTTTTTAAATAAAATCGCAAATGTCTGGAAAACAGAAAAAATGTTACGCGAAACAAACAGCAAAGACATTGATATTGAACTTCTTGCGCGCGCAAAATGGCTGGGATTCTCCGATGCCAGAATCGCATTCTTTGCCGGTTTATCGGAAATTGATGTAAGATCGCTCCGCAAAGAAAATCGCATCCTGCCCGCGATTAAACAGATTGACACTCTTGCAGGCGAATATCAGGCGAAAAACAATTACCTTTATATGACATACGGCGCCGCCGCTTCTCCGCATCCCGGTGTTCAAATTGACGATGTGAGCGCTTCAAACAGGGGCGTAATGGTTCTAGGCTCCGGCGTTTACAGAATCGGATCGAGTGTCGAGTTTGACTGGTGCTGTGTAAACGCCGTACAAACCGTCCGCAATATCGGACGTTATTCGATAATGGTAAACTGCAACCCTGAAACCGTCTCTACAGACTACGATATGTGCGACAGGCTCTATTTTGAAGAACTTACTCTTGAGCGCGTTTTGGATATTTATGACAGAGAAAACCCGGACGGCGTAATTATTTCGATGGGCGGACAGATACCTAACAACCTTGCGACAAAATTATACGATGCCGGAGTACACATCTACGGAACAACGCCGCAGTCAATTGACAGCGCCGAAGACCGTAATAAATTTTCCGCTCTTTTAGACAAACTTGGAATTGAACAGCCTCTTTGGAAAGAACTTACCAATTTTGAAGAAGCGAAAGAATTCGCAAAAAGCGCGGCATACCCCGTTTTGATCCGCCCGAGTTATGTGCTGTCAGGAGCCGCAATGAACGTGGCTTGGGACGATTCCAGTCTTGAGGAATTTTTAAATCTAGCCTCGGATGTGTCAAAAGAACACCCTGTTGTTATTTCCAAGTTCGTGGAAAATTCCAAAGAAATAGAAATTGACGCTGTGGCGAAAAACGGAGAGATACTCTTCCACGCGATTACAGAACATATCGAAAACGCGGGCGTTCATTCAGGGGACGCGACTGTTGTTCTTCCGGCGCAAAGACTCTATGTAGAAACGCTTAGAAAGATACGCCAGATAAGCGAAAAAATCGCGAAAGCTCTGGATATAACAGGGCCGTTTAATATTCAATTCCTCGCGCAAAGAAGCCATGTGCGCGTAATTGAGTGCAATCTGCGCTCGTCACGAAGTTTCCCGTTTTGTTCAAAGGTAAGCCGCGTAAACATGATCGATCTCGCGGTAAAAGCGATGCTTGGCGAACAAGTGGAAAAAGTGCCTGTCTCCGCGCTGGAACTGCAATGCGTAGGAGTAAAAGCCGCGCAGTTCAGTTTTTCGCGCCTGCACGGCGCCGATCCGATCAGCGGAGTTGAAATGGCAAGCACAGGAGAGGTTGGCTGCATAGGTTCAAGCATTTCAGACGCGTTATTAAAAGCCCTGCTCTCTGTCGGCTATAAAATCCCGAAAGGACCCGCAAAAGTTCTACTTTCCACAGGCCCGATCGTAGACAAACTGGACTTTTTGGATTCAGCGCGAAAACTGGTAAAAATGGGTCACACCCTATTCGCCTCACGCGGAACCGCCAAGTTTTTATCAGACAACAAACTTCCTGTAACACCTCTTGCATGGCCGTTGGAAAAAAAAGAGCCTAACATCGCGGATTTAATTAAGAAACGCGGCATCGACATAATCATCAACATTCCAAAGAACAACGCAGAACTTGAGTTAAAGAACGACTACATCATCCGCCGCATGGCGATAGATTTTGACATCCCGCTTTTTACAAACATAAAAGTCGCCAAAGAATTTATAGACGCGCTTGAAACTGTTCATAACGGAGCGGAGTTGGAAATTAAAGCTTGGGAAGAGTATTAATAGTTCCTCGCTACGCGAAAGCCTGCGGAGATGACTCTCTCATTGGGATAATAACTTCTCCTGAAAGCGGAGCGAAGCTCCTTTCCGGTACTGCCCCACGAGCCGCCGCGCTGGACGCGCGTAGAGCCGCCTGATACTCCGGCGGGGTTTTCCTGATCTTTTTCGCCGTAACTGCCGAACCAGTCCCAGCACCACTCCCATACATTCCCCTGCATGTCGTATATCCCCCACTGATTTGGGGAAAACGATCCGACATCGATAAATTTTCTTCTGTATTCGCCGCGCGGATTATCACCGTACGGCCAGTTGCCGTCGTAGTTCGCCTGAGATGTTGTAATATTATTTCCGGTAAAAAACGGCGTTACAGTCCCTGCGCGGCTGGCGTATTCCCATTCAGCCTCTGTCGGCAAGCGGTAGCCGTTTGCCGATCTGTCCCATATTACTTCTTCTTTTGAAATCTCATACGCCGGTTTTAATCTTTCTTTTTTACTGAGAGCGTTGCAGTATTCCACAGCCTCAAACCAAGACACCATATCAACAGGAAGTTTGTCGCCTTTAAAAGTGCTGTTGTTAAATCCCGTTATTTCATGAAACTCTTTCTGAGTCACCTCGTATATACATAAGTAAAACGCGTTTAACGTGACCTTGCGCTGAGGTCCTTCTGAGTTGAAACGATCTCTTTCATTAACAGGGCTTCCCATTGTGAAATCGCCGCCTGCAATCAGAGCCATATTGCTTTTTTTCAGAGTGACAGGAGAGGCTTTCTCCTCCTGCGCGACAGGTTTAGATTTACATGAGAATAAAATAAAACATACTAAAACAAAATAAATTATTCTTTTCATTTTATCTCGTTTCCTTTTAAGTTTTTCTTAGAAGCTCCATAGGTTTAAGTTTACCTGCTTTTACGGCTGGAATCAATGAGGCTGTTACAGAGCATAAGATCGTAAACAGCCAGATAATAAGCACAGCGTTCCAGTCAATAATTATGGGAATTGTTTCAAGATAAAAACCGGGATCTAAAATCTTTACTTCGTTTCCGTTAAACAGACCAGTAAATATATTAATTATTTTTTCCAATAACTTGAGTATCTCGTTTATATGACTTCCTATCAGAAGCCCGGCGATAATGCCTATCAGCCCGCCTATTAAGCCTGTAAGAAAACTGCCCCATAAAAATATATCCGTAATGCCTCTTACGCCTGAGCCGGCTACTTTTAAAACCGCAATGTCTCTCTGCCTCTCAAGCGCAAGCATGCTTGTTGCCGATGATACGTTAACCGCTGCGACAATTACAATTAATGCCATAATAAATAATAATAACTGCCTTGTCGTCTGGTAAGAGCTGTACTGCGAACGTAAAAGATCTTTCCATGTAAAGATGCTGTAACTTGCAGGAAGTTTCACGTGCAGTTCCATTACGAAATCATCGGCTTTTTTATACGGATCATCAATTTTTATTATATACGTCGATGACGACTGCTCTGAAGAAAAAACGCGTTTCGCGCCCTCGTAATTTGTTATACACCATAAAGCGTCCAGCTCGTTATATCCGCAAGATAAAATACCTCTGACGGTAAAAGACGCCGTTCTTGGAGACATTCTTCCGTCCTGCGTCGGTATTACAGTCATTAAACGCACTGTATCCCCTGCTCTTACTCCCAGATTCTGCGCCAGTGTTTCACCTAACACAATATCGCGGTCTGTTTCCGGTTTATTGGTACCGTCTATAATTTTTAAAAATGATAAACTGCCCTTTTCATCCCAAAAAGAAGGTTCGATTGCGCGTACAGTAACCCCTGTTTTACCGCTCTTTCCGGCTATCATTCCCATTCCATGCTGTTCTTTCCATATTCCCCTAACGCCGTCAAGTCCGCTGATATATTTTATTGTTTCATCTTCGCCGCCGTAATCGTTATAATCTACAACCTGTAAATGCCCTGTTCCAAGTTCCATGTACCTGTCAGTAATTCCCCTAATCATTCCGTCTGCGACAATAAGAGTGACAATAATCGGGACAAGGCTTACGGCGATTCCGGCGGCGGCTCCTCTCAGATAACGCACCCCTTCTCGCGCGCGTCCCCAAAGATATCTTATTGCGATAAAAAATGACGCTCTTGCCTTCAATTTTGCTCTCCGCGCAGACGGCCGTCTTCCAGCACAAGGCGCATGGATGCTCTATTGGCGACCTTTTTATCGTGCGTAACCACAATTAATGTTTTATTCCATTTTTGCGCGTTCTCAAACAAGAGCTGCGCGACAATATCGCTGTTTTGCGGATCTAGGTTTCCGGTTGGCTCATCCGCAAGAATCAAAGCGGGATTATTTACCATCGCGCGCGCCACCGCCACCCTCTGGCGCTCGCCTCCTGAAAGCTGGGATGGAAAATGGTTCTTTCTGTTTTCCAGCCTGACATCGGAAAGCAGCTCTTTCGCCTTTTCAACGGCTTCTTTTTTCTTCATTCCGGCGATATACGCAGGCAGCATGATATTTTCAAGGGCGGTAAAATCTTTTAAAAGATAATGAAACTGAAAAATAAAACCCGCCTGTTTTGATCGATACAAAGACATTTCCTTTTCAGATAACGAAGTTATTTCTTTACCGCCGATAAAAACGCTTCCTTCGTCGGCGCGATCAAGACCTCCTATAATATTTAAAAGCGTGCTCTTTCCGCTTCCGCTTATACCCATTATCGCTGCGGATTTTCCTTCTTCTATATCAAATTCAATACCCTGCAAAATATGAAGGGTTTCCGTTCCTGAAACATAATTCTTTACGATTCCCGAAACTTTTAAAAGGATATTCAGCGTATCATTCATATCTAAGAGCCTCCGCCGGTTTTATTTTTGCAGCTTTTCGGGAGGCAAACCATGCAGCCGAAAGAGCAGATAAAAATCCGAACATATAAATTAGTACCACTTCGCGCGTCAGAATACGGGAAGGAATTTCTTTAATATAAAAAACGGTCGGAGAAAACACCGCGAAATCGCCTGCCACTCCCGCTCCAAAAAGACCCGCTAAAATATTAACGATGCCGATACACCAGTTTACAATATTTTCGACTAACAAAAAAAACTGCGGTATATTTGACGCTACAGCAAGCCCTATTAAAAGCCCGATCGTGGCGCCTGTAATCCCGATGATTGCGCCGTCGCACACGAACACAAAACGCACCGCTTTTTCTGAGCCGCCGACAGCGCGCATAAGGGCGATTTCATCGAGCCTTTGATGAACCGATCTTCTCTGCGCCTGGAATATATTTAAGGCTACCACAATAAAAATAAGAGCGACAAGAATGAACATAAAAAGTTTCTCGGTTCTAAGCGCTCCAAAAAAAGAGCGGTTATAATCGCGCCAGCTTGTTAATTTAACTGCTTCAAAACCTGTCAATTTTTTCCTTGCCTGTTCAAGTGATTTTTTATCATTAAAACGGTTTGTAAGTTTAATTCCTATTTTTAAATCGCTCTCATTAGCCAAAAAAGAAGAATTTTCAATATTCATAAAAACCCAACTGCAGTCATATTCATAAAAGCCGGTTCTGAAAATTCCCGCGACAGTATGGGTATCAACACCCGCTCCGTCCTGCGCAGATAAAAGCCCTGTTATAGAAAAAAATGTAACTTCATCGCCGATACTTACGCCCAATCTGCGCGCAAGTTCCGCGCCCAAAAGCGCGTCTTTTTGATTTGTTAAATTAAAATAACCTTCTTCAAAATCCAGCCTGTTCATCATCGCGCTGTCCAGTTCGGGCGTATTTTCATTTACTCCCCTGATTAAAACAGCTTGCTGTAATGTTCTTCTTCCTCTTGCAATCGCTTGATACTCCTTAAAGGGAATTGCGGCTGTAATTCCGGGAACAGAGAGCAAAATATTTTGTATTTCGCCGACATTATGATTGTCAATATTTTCCAAACGCAAATGATAGGACGACACTTCTAAAATACTTTCGATAAACCCCAACTGGAAACCGTTCATGACGGCGATTATAACAATAAGCGCAAGCACGCCCACAGCGATTCCAAGCACTGCGAGAACAGGAGAACTGCTTCGTCCTTTAAAAATATAACGCGACGCTACAAATAAAACCCATGATTTATTCAATTTCTAACCCTTGTCTCGGATATTTTCCTTCCGTCTTCCCAAACAGCGCGAAGAACAAGCGTGTTATTAATATAAAGCTCTTCTATTTCGGCGCCTTCTTCAGCGCGTACAACCCTTTCCAGCTTGCCGTTTTTAGAATTTCTTTCCAGAATTCTGTCGCCGTTTGAATTATACGCAAATTCAGCCAAGAGAACAGAATCGCCTTCTGTTTTTGAAGAAGAAACAATACGATCATTTTGCCAGATATTGTGTATAGTCCAGATTACTTTATCTTCACTGTCATAAAGCGTCTGGCTCATGATCCTCCCCCTGTTGTCGGTATCAAAAATCATTTTAGAGCCTGAATCAACATATACATCTCCAAAAAAATCAGGATATATGTTGAGCCTTTCGCTGATAAAAATTCCCCCGTGAACCGCGTCCATTATTCTCATGGGGAACGCCACTCTGACAGGATCTTCGAAACGCGAATCTTTATAAAAAACACGTTCTATGTTTCTTAAAGACAATGAACGGTTATAACGGTAATAATCGATGTACAAAGTTTTATATTCTCCGTCATTTTCGCCGATGTCACATTCCATATATTCAGCTTTTATTAACAAATTATCTTTTAACGCGTATTCTGTCATCGCGATTTTTCCGTTCTCAAAATACCGGTATTCGACAATTAAAAATGAATCTTCGTTAAAAATTTCAAGAAAACCTTTTTTATATTTAACATCTATCTTGTCTGTATGCGCTATTTTTTCTTCTTCGTCCTGAATTTCATCCTGAGTTTGAGTATCTTCCAAAACAATCTGATCTTCTTCCATTTCTGTTTCTTCAGAAGCAATAGCGGCTGATTCCTGAACAGCCGACAAATCTTCCATAACAACAATTTCTGACGACGGCTCCATAAAAACTGCGTTTAACCTTGTTTTCCCGTTTTCGTCCCTGAATATCCATTGGGAGCGCTGCTGCTCTCCGTCTTTGTATAAAATTCTTACTTCTAAAAGATACTCATCTTTGTAATACGGAATCAAATAATCGGGTAATTCATCCCTGTGCGCAATATCCAGCGCGAGCGCGTATTTGTGACGCAGCGCGGCAAAACGCGACTGCATCTCCTCCAGAGCCATACCGCCAGGATTTGATTTAAACCACCGGACAGGTTTTACCCACGGAGGTATGTCCTTGTCACTTTTGATACCGGTTTCAATTTCATTTTCTATACTCTCTGAAGGCTCTTCCTCAACAGTTAAAGCGGGTAGAACCATATCTATTTCATCTGTAAGGGCAAGAATTGCCGCAAACAGGATAAGAACGAGAACTGCAATAGGAATTATTTTTTTACCCGATACCCGCAAATTCCCTCGCAAATTTATGAGGATCGAAAAATTCGATGTCCCCGTATTTTTCACCCGCGCATATAAACACGACAGGTAAATTTAATTCAGAAGCAAGGGAGAAAACCACTCCTCCCTTTGCAGTTGAATCGTATTTTGTTAATATTACACCGTCCAGCGCTACAGCGTCATGAAATGTCTGCGCTTGCGCAAAGGCGTTTCTTCCTGTGGTAGCGTCCAGAACAAGTAATTTTAAATAATTGGCTTCTTTCGCTTTTGTTTCTACAACTCTGTCGATCTTGCGCAACTCCTCCACAAGCGCCGATTTTGTATGCATTCTTCCGGCGGTATCGGCGATAACAACCTGAGCGCCGCCTGACAGCGCGGCTTCGAGAGCGTCAAACACAACAGCCGCCGGATCTCCTCCGTGTTTGTGCGCGACAACGCGCATATCAAGTTTTTCGCCGTGAATTTTTAATTGATCAATCGCGGCAGCCCTGAACGTATCTGCGGCGGCTAAAATTATTCTTTTATTGAATTGCGTGCTCAGAAGATTTGAAAGTTTAGCCGCAGTGGTGGTTTTTCCAACGCCGTTTACGCCAAGCAGTAAAATCGCCGTAAGCTGATCGGAAATAATTTGCGGCGCCGGTTTTGCGTTTTTTAATTCACATTCAAGAAGCTGCGCGAGTTTTTCAGGCATATCATCGACTTTTTCTTTTTTGCAAATACTTTTTAATTTTTCAGCCGTTTTATAACCTTGAGAAGCTCCAAAATCGCCTTCTATTAATAAATCGCAAAGATCATCGAATGTTTCATCGTCTAGCGCGGTTTTCCCCTGAAAAAAGTTTTTTATCCTTTCGCCGATTTTCATTTAACCCTGCCCTTCCTGCTTGCGCCTATCTTGTCTGTTTTAGGCAGTCTCGTTTCATCCTTGCTTGCGATAATAAGGTACCTGACCATCTGGAAGATTCCGTATGCCGAAGTAGCGCCAAAGGCGATAATGCTTCCCAATGAAAATTTACTGAGAAATGTTCCGTCTTGAAACATTTTTACTTCAGGATCGCCAAAATAAGCTCTCTCCTGCGCGTATGACCAATAACCAATCCATGCGGCGATTCCGGTAATCCACTGGGCTCCCCATACCCAATAATAATGTTTACGTACTCTTTCAACCTTGCCTTTTTTTAGGGGCTTGCCTGTTTTTAATTCTACCGAATGTGAAAAATCCGGTATTTGCGAAGTGTTAAACACTATCGATCCTTTTTTTCCGCTATTCGCGTTCATTTCCAAATATTGAATACTATCGACAGGAAGGCGCAGGGTTAAGGGAGCTTCCCCGACATACAAAGCGCCGTGATAAAGATAACCGGAATCGCCGCTTAATATTTCAATATCACCGAATTCAACAGGATTTAACATTAAACTAATTTCTGTTAACTCTCCGGGTTTTAATTCTGTCTCAAAGGTAATACTCTCATGATCGGGAGCTGACGCGCTTACAATGACAGTTCCCGGAGGATATTCAACAAGACCTGTCTCCCCCCTGCCCGCAAAAGTTCTGTTAACAAGAATTAGCGCGTCTTCCGGCTGAGATTTAATCGCAAGAGCGGCGGGACGGTTACCGGAAAGAACAATTACCAGTCTTTTTATTACTTCATCAAGAGCGTCCTTTAGATCGTTATGCGAAAATATAACGCTGTCTTCCCAAATAAAAGCTTTGTTGTAGAGTGTAAAAAGTTTTACAGATAAAAAATATCTGCCGTGATAGTCATAAATTGATCCAAAAAGAGCGGCGTCCGCTCTCTGGGAAACGCAGAATCTGACTTCGCCGCCAGAAGCGGGCGCGGCGGGAAACACAAGATCCATGTTTCCTGAAGTCAGTTTAAAAACAGGTTCATTATTTATAAGCGGAGCTTTACTGTCCGCTTCTTCAAGAGCTATCCGCAGTTTTTCTATATCACTGTCTACCCTTTTTATATTCTGACGGTATTTCCAGTCTGGCTCTCCCTGAAAAATGAAACGCGCTCTTTCTTCCGCTTTTGCCGCAAGAGATTTTGCCGCTGCAGATCGTATTTTTGCCCACTCATATTCTTCGTAATAGGCGTATTCAGGAGAAATGCGCGTATGAAAACTTATCGCTGAGAATTTTTCCATTAATTCTCTTGCGGCAATGCTTGAGATATTTGTTTTATCTCCCGTAAGAGACGAGGTATCAAATTCTGTAATACAAAGCACCCATTCGTTGTTTTTCATAACAGCGTCCGCGTCTGAATCGGCGCCGCCTTTCGCAAACACATACGAAGTTAACGAGAGAAAAATCAGGAAAAGGCGCAATATATTTAAAATCAAATGCACTCCTTGTTATTCCATGAAAATTTCAGGTACTCTTCGATAAAAGGATCTATATCCCCGTCCATAACAGCCTGAATATTTCCCTTTTCAACCTTTGTCCTGTAATCTTTTACCATCGTATACGGCTGAAACACATACGATCTTATCTGGTTACCCCAGGAAATATCTTTTTTCTCCTGTGAATATTTCGCGTTTTCTTTCTCTTTCTCCTGCCTGTAATGTTCGTAAAGCCGTGCCTTTAACATACTCATAGCAATCTGGCGGTTTTTAATCTGGCTTCGCTCGTTCTGACAAGCGACAACGATGCCTGTAGGAAGATGCGTAAAACGAACCGCGCTGTCTGTTTTATTAACATGCTGGCCGCCCGCGCCGCCCGCGCGGTAAGTGTCCACCCTTAAATCTTCGGGTTTTATTTCTACATCAATTGTATCATCAATAACAGGAAATAAATAAACGGATGCAAAAGAAGTATGGCGGCGCGCGTTTGAATCAAACGGACTGATTCTTACAAGCCTGTGAATCCCCGATTCGCCTTTCAGATAACCGTAGGCGTAATCGCCTTCGATTCTGCATGTGGCGGATTTAATCCCGCCTTCCGCCTCCTGCCTGTCAACTTCTTCGACTGTAAAACCTTTTTGCTCCGCCCAGCGGAGATACATGCGGTAGAGCATCTGCGACCAGTCGCAAGCTTCGGTTCCTCCGGCGCCTGAGTGAACGGTAAGAAAGCACGGATTTTTATCCATTTCACCTGCCATCAATTCAAAAACATTCTGCTTGTCGTAGCGGTCAGAAAGCTCTTTAAGCGAAGCTTCGACTCCTGCGGTTTCATTCTCATCCTTTGCTTCCATGGCGAGTTCAAAGAGCGTCTGTAAATCTGCGATTTCATCGCGCAGAATTTTCCATGGCTCGTAACGGCTTTTGAGGCTTTTCATTGTCGACATTGATTTTTCGACCGCTTCCTGATCGTTCCAGAAACCCGGCTCCGAGGTTTTAGCCTCTATCTCTGCAATCCTCTGCGCAAATCCCGCGTCTTCAAAGACGCCTCCATGTGTCGTTAATTTTTGAAAATAAATCTTGAATGGGCGCGCCCAGTTCGGAAAGCAGCATGATTTTCTCCTGTATACAGAGAATCATAGCGGAAAATAAAGCGTAATTCAATAGAAGTTAATTTTTAAATATTTTGTTGACATTCGTGTGACAATATGATATTTTTTAAGTGACAGGAGATAATTGTGGAATTTGTAACGGTAAGAGATTTTAGAACTTCCCCGGCTGTTATTTGGAAAAAGCTTACTGCGGAGCATGAGATGGTAATTACAAATAACGGAAAACCTATCGCGCTTTTAACCCCTTTAACAGACGAAACATTGGAAGATACTATTTCCGCATACAGACAGGTAAGAGCAATTAACGCCGTAAGAAAAATGCAGGAAATATCCGTTTCTCTCGGCAATAATAAAATGACCCTCGAAGAAATAAATTCTGTTATAAAGGAAGCCAGAGAAGAAATAAGAGCGGAAAATGAAAGTTGTAATTGATACAAATGTTCTTGTTTCAGCTTTTATCAGCGCTTACGGAAAACCTGCGCAAATAATATCTACCTTGCTGAACGGTAAAATAAAAATCCTTTATGATAACAGAATTATTTTTGAATATCTTAAAGTATTATCAAGAGGCATCTTTAAATTTGATGATGAAATAATAAACGAATTAATTATTTATATTCATCATGAAGGCGAATATGTAAACGCCGATTATTCCAATGCCAAGTTTAAAGATGAAACTGATAAAAAGTTTTATGAAGTGTTTAAAACAGGCATTGCCGATTTTCTAATTACCGGAAATAAAATATATTTCCCAAAAGAAAATAAAATAGTAAGCCCAAATGAATTTTTAGAAACATGTCTTTAAATTACCGTTTCTTTGATGCTGCCTGCTCATTGCTGCGCACTATCCTCTTTGCCAAAAGTTTGGAAAGAAATATTCCGTAATGGGGATATTCGCGTATAATGTTAATAAATGTTTTCTGCGTCATTTGAATTAATTTGCCTGCGCTTGTGGCTTTAATTGTGGCGGATCTTCTTTGATTGAGAAGGAATGACATTTCGCCCATGAAAATATCGTGCGCAGAAAGAGAGCCTACTTTCGCGCCGTTGTGGAGGACTTCGAAAGTACCGGATGATATATAGTAAAGGTAATCGCTGGAATCTCCTTCTTTTATTACAACCTGCCCTTTTCTTACTTTTATAACTTTTTCTTGTTTAAAACCGGCGGGAACGTCGTTTTCTATTAATTTATCATGATTAACAACCATTGTCGCTTGATTTCCCTTGTCATTGTATCGCAATTTACTGGAAAGCTTTTTTGCCATTTTAATACCGCGCCCGTGCAGGCTGAAATTGTCCTGATTTTTAATTTCTTTTAACAAAGATTTAACGTCAAAACCTTTGCCTTCGTCGCGGATAACAAATGTAGTTTTATCAGGTTTTATGTCCCAGTTAAAATACACCTTTTTTTTCTTTACAGCCGGGTCTTTGCATTTTTCCGTGATTAAATCAAGGGAAGATACTCCTTCTTCCATGCTTTTTGTTTTTTCTTCATAACTAATGCCGCAGTTTCCGTGTTCAATCGCATTCATTATAAGTTCGATTAAAGCGAGCTGAAGGTGCATCTTTCTGTCGGAATTGATAAGTCCTCTCTGAGACAGAATCGTAGCTCCGATACTCGCGTAAAGCGGCACTGCGCGCACATCGTTGTCGATAATAAATTTGCCGCACGCTCCTTCTAAAAATGTTTTTGTAAATTCTTTTTGAAATATTAACTGATAATTCTGTTCGATAATTTCTATACTTTTTAAAAGGTGGGATCTTATACAGTAATTGTCAAGCATCGCAAGAACATTTATGCTTTTGTATTTTTCAAGCAGTTCTTCTTCTCTGCGTTTCGACGAATCAAATATCCCGATAATCCCAAAATTAAAAATTAATCTGTCGTTTTTTATTTGTCTAATTATCTTGTCAATTTTTATTACAGGATCGGAAAAATTTATTACAACCAGTTCGGGCATGGTATATTTTATGAATTCTATTATCTCGTCATTTTGAATTAAAAATAACAGATCCTGATCGTTTTTATTTTTAAAAGTAAATTCTATACTTTGACGTATTTCCGGATCGGAATTGATTATCCCTAATATACTCATAACGGCTCCTTTTCAGGTTCATTATAATTATAAACATAAATTATATTACCTTCAACCGATCTTCCCTACATTTTTAAAAACCGCTATACTAATGTTATGGATAAATTAATCATCAAGGGAGCGCGCGAGCATAACCTTAAAAACATCGACCTTGAACTGCCTCGTGATAAATTAATCGTTATTTCAGGGCTCTCAGGTTCAGGCAAAAGTTCACTGGCTTTTGACACAATCTTCGCCGAGGGGCAAAGGCGGTATGTGGAAAGTCTTTCAGCCTATGCGCGGCAATTTTTAGGACGCATGGACAAGCCCAATTTGGACTATATCGAAGGGCTTTCTCCCGCGATTTCAATCGAACAGAAAACTACCCATCGCAATCCGCGTTCCACTGTAGGCACGGTAACGGAAATATACGACTATTACCGCCTCCTCTACGCGCGAACCGGCATTCCCCACTGCCCTGTCTGCGGCAAGGAAATCCGCGAACAGCCTGTCGATTTAATTGTTGAAACGATTTTACAATACAATGAAGGTACAAAAATTCAGCTTCTTGCTCCTGTAATCCGCGGAAAAAAAGGGGAGCATCAGAAAATAATCGAAGACGCGCGTAAAGCCGGATTCGCGCGCGCGAGGATAGACGGAGTTCCCGTCAATCTTGATGAAAGCATTAAACTGGACAAGCAAAAAAAACACAGTATAGAAATTATCGTGGACAGAATCGTTATCGGCAAAGATATCCGTTCGCGTCTGGCTGAGTCCGTCGAAGCCGCCGTGCAGACCGCAGACGGACTTTTAATCGTATTGAGTAACGAAGACGGAAAGAATCACGAGCAGATTTTTTCGCAGAAAAATTCATGCCCAGACTGCGGCGTTTCGATCCCGGAACTTCAGCCGCGTCTTTTTTCATTTAACAATCCGTTCGGCGCATGCGCAGGCTGTTCCGGTATCGGCACAAAAATGGAATTTGATCCCGATCTTGTAATTCCAGATAAATCTTTATCATATAACGAGGGCGGCGTTATCCCGTATAATCCCGACAGCGCGTGGCATTCAAGCAGGTTTAAAGCTCTTTCCAAACATTTTGATTTCAGCCTTGATACGCCGTTTAATAAATTACCAAAAAAAATAGTAAACGCCATTCTATACGGCACAGACGAGGAAGTTAAAGTAAAATATGTTAACCGTGACAAAACAGGGCATTTTCAATACAACACGCAGTTTCCCGGCATTTTAGAAGAACTAAGAAGGCGCTACATAGAAACCCAGTCGCAGGGGGTTAAAGACTGGCTTGAAAAATTCATGAGCCAGACGCATTGCGATGATTGCGATGGCAAAAGATTAAAGCCCGAAGTGCTGGCTGTTACGGTAGCGGGAAAAAATATTTGGGAGTTATCAAAACTTTCCGTAACGGACTCTTTAAAATTTTTCGAAAATATAAAACTTGGCAAGAACGAAAACAAAATCGCGTATCAGATACTAAAGGAAATTAACGCGCGTCTTGGCTTCATGAAAAATGTCGGACTTGATTACCTCAGTCTTGAACGCAAAGCCTCTACCCTCTCAGGCGGTGAAGCCCAGAGGATACGGCTTGCGACTCAAATCGGCTCCAGCCTTGTAGGGGTTCTGTACATTTTAGACGAACCCAGTATCGGGCTTCATCAGAGGGATAACCAGCGTTTAATCGATACGCTTTTATACCTTCGCGATCTTGGCAACACATTAATAGTCGTTGAACATGACGAGCAGACATTACGCACGGCGGATCATATCGTAGATTTGGGTCCCGGCGCCGGCGTTCACGGCGGAAATGTCGTCGCGCAGGGCAATGTGGCGCAGGTGATGAAAGTAAAAGAAAGTCTTACAGGCCAGTACCTTGCGGGAAATCTTCGTATCGATATTCCAAAAGAAAGACGTAAAGGCAATGGCGCGTTTTTAAAAATTCGCGGCGCAAACGAACATAATCTAAAAAACATCAATGTAGAAATACCCTTAGGCGTTTTTACATGCATTACAGGCGTGTCAGGTTCAGGAAAATCAACATTGCTTTCTGATGTTTTATATCCGGCTCTTGCCAATAAAATTTACGGCTCCAATCATACCGAAGGCGCGTATAAAAAACTGGAGGGCTATGAACATATCGATAAAGTAATCGACATAGATCAAAGCCCGATCGGCAGAACGCCCAGATCCAACCCCATCACCTATGTGGAAGGGTTTACGGCGATAAGAGATATGTTCGCAAACCTGCCAGAATCGAAAATGAGAGGATACAAAGCCGGGCGTTTTTCGTTTAATGTGCGCGGCGGCAGATGCGAAAACTGCGAAGGAGACGGAACAATACGAATCGAGATGAATTTTTTACCAGATGTTTACATAACGTGCGATGTCTGTCAGGGAAAAAGATTTAACAGGGAGACTCTGGAAATCCGCTATAAGGGTAAAAATATCCACGAGGTATTAGATATGACCATCGAGGAAGCCGCCGTTTTCTTCGCTCCCATTCCGCAGATTTCCAGAAAAATGCAGACTCTTCTTTCCGTCGGTCTCGGTTACGTAAAACTCGGACAATCGGCGCTTACCCTCTCGGGAGGAGAAGCCCAAAGGGTAAAACTTGCGCTCGAGCTTTCAAAACGCTCCACAGGAAGAACTCTGTACATTCTAGACGAGCCTACAACGGGACTTCACTTTGCAGATGTTAAGCAGTTAATGGACGTTATTCAACGGTTGGTAGACCAGGGAAATACCGTTATAATGATAGAACATAACCTTGATGTGCTCTTACAGGCGGATCATATTATCGATCTTGGACCTGAAGGCGGCGACAACGGCGGGAAAATAATCGCTACAGGCACGCCTGAACAAGTAGCCAAATGCACTTCTTCATACACAGGGTTCTACATCAACGATATGCTGAAACGGGAAAAACCAGGCAAAACCGGGAGAAAATGAAAGCGGCAGCCAGAAAAGAATTATTAATATTCTTGTTATTATTCTTTTGTATTAACTCGCAAATATTCGCGCAAGAGGAAAATTTATTAAACGCGCCTGCTCGGGAACAAGCCGAGGTTATGAATGAAATTGAAGAAGTTGAAATGCTGTCGCGGCAGGAAAGACAGCGTGTCGATATGGAACTTAAAACATCCACATTAAGCGAACTTGCCGTATGGTGCCGTACTCTCGGGCTTTCGGAAGGCGGCACAAGAGCGGAGCTTGTTAAAAGAATCAGCGATCATTTTAAAGTGCCGGAGACTGAACAGAATAATGAAAGCAGAAAAATAATTACCATTGAATCGGCGCAGACTTCCGAATATTTTTCCATACAGGTAGTTGACGAAGATTACGCAAGATTAAAAGGCGATGTCAGAATCAGCCTGAAAGACGGAGACGCTGTTCACAATATTAGAGCGGACGAAATACTTTTTAACCGCACAAGAAATATGCTTACTGCAACAGGAAATATCGTATATGAAAAAAACGAAACCGGCTCCGCCGAAACATTCAGAGGTAAAAGTTTAACTGTTAATATCGATAACTGGGCAAGCGTTTTTCTTGACGGGAGTTCATCTTTCGAAGACGGTGATTCAGCGTATCTTTTTTCAGGTTCCGTTTTATACAGAAGCGATCAGGATGTTACAATTTTAAATAAAGCGAAAATATCAAACGCAAATTCCGAAGAAGCGTATTGGTCAATAAGAGCGTCAAAATTATGGCTGCTTCCCGGTTCTGATTTTGCGATATTAAACGCAGTTTTAAGCGTAGGAGAAATTCCTGTTTTATATATCCCCTTCTTCTATTTCCCTACTGACCAGCTTGTTTTTCACCCTGTCCTTGGATACCGCAGCAGAGAGGGCGGATTGGTTCAAACAACAACTTATATTTTAGGAAGACCTAAAGCCGATGATTCAGAAGTCAGCTCCTTAAGTAAAATTTTAGGCAATTCAAACGACAAAGAAAAAAAACTGGAAGGATTGTTCCTTAGAAGCACGTCAAAAAAAGCGGTCGCCAAAGACGAAGTCACTTTAAAAGCTATGTTCGATTACTATACAAACCTTGGCATCTACACGGGAATTGAACTTAACACGCCAAAGGTGAAAATCCTGAATCCTTTGGAATTTTCATTGGGGTTAGGTTTCTCAAGAACTGTGACAAGCACGACAACAGGATATACGCCATACGCCGCCAATAATTTTGACGGCACTTTTGACTGGAATAAATCAAATCTGTTTTCTACTTTGGTACCCTTTCGTTACAAAATGAAATTCTCAAGCGGTATCAGCGGCAAGTACGGGGGATTTACATGGAACATTCCCTTTTATTCCGATCCCTATATGGACAGCGATTTTGCGATCCGCTCCGAAAATATGGACTGGATGAACATGATTCAGCAGGGAGCGTCAACAGACTCAAGCACCCTGTCAACAACAGACCTTAACCCGTTTCATTGGCAAATGACAGGTAATTTAAATCCGTCTCTTCCCAAACTGAATCCTTACATTTCCAGGGTTTCAATCTCAACCATCTCTACAACATTATCCTTTGTAAGGATACAAGATGCGGCAATTTCCAGCGTCAATAAAGATTCGCCGAACCGGTTTTTTTTCGCGCCTGATAAATTGTCCATATATAACATTTCTGCTTCTGTCGCAGGCACCCCGCTTACAATCGGCGGAAGCAAACAGCCGAATGTAAATAAAAACCCGGATTCAAAAACACCTAACGATCCTTTTAACGGAATCGGAGTTCCAATATCCCCATGGCCTTCCAATGAAGAAAAAACATCAGACAAAATAACGTCTAACGACGTTTTAATTCCGCCTGTATTAAGCCAGAATTTCAATATACCGTCATCGGGAAACACAAAATTCAGCTTTGATTACCAGTTGTCGCCTTTCGCCGCCTCGGAGCTAAATTTTATGTTTCAGGATTGGAAATCGTACGAAGATGTTGACTGGAGCGATGTTAAATCTGTATTGACAAATTTCGGTTTAAACGCCAATTTAAATTTTCATCTGGATCATTCAGGCGGTTTATATTCTAATGTTTTTACTTTTACAGGTAACGCCAATTTTATGGATTACACATACCTTAACGAAGAAATTTATATCGATCCTGTTACAGGTTTAATTAATGAAGACGCAGTAAAAAAAGAAAAACAATCCCAATTCAGCAAGACATATTATAATACAACCTATTCATATAACGGAACTGTAAGACCTTTGTATAAGAATTCAATTTTCGGACAATCAAACCTTCAGTATTCTTTCAGAGGTACATTGGTAAGATCAAAAAAATATGTTGACGGAGACGGACCCGAATTAACGCCTGAATGGGGCTTGTGGGAAAAAGAAGACAGAAACAAGGATGTGCTTGGTCTTACCAGCCACAGACTGTCCGCGAATTTAGCCGCTAATGTTTTTGACAAATCTCAATCTATCACTTTTAGCGTTGAACTGCCGCCGATGGACGGACTTATTACAGCCGGCGCTGTATTCAGAGCGTGGATAACAGAAACAAATTTTAATTTCCGCATGGAAAAACCGGAAACAAATCCTGACTGGATAGTCAAACCGTATGATTTTAGAGAAACTTTAAGATTCGGAAAAATAGGATCGTTCGTTCAATATATTGTAATAAATCCTGAAGATAATAATAAAATCACCAATTTAAGGTCTACTCTTTCTTTATGGAATTTCAGAGCGGAATTTATAATGGTTAATACTCCAAAATATGTTTTTAATAATGCCGACACAAACAATCCGTGGAAACAGGAAGGAGATCCTGTATTGAATCCGAAAGAATTGTCGCTTTCATACAGCCACAGATCTTCTAATATTAATTTTTTTAAAAACCATTTGAACCTGTCGTTTGATGTAAGCACGTCGTTAACTTATGACTTGCAACAGTACACCAACTCAGTCTTCAGGTTTTCTTTGGGATTCAATTTGAAAGTAACCAATTTTCTGGAAATAGGTTTGGCGGCAGAATCGCGGAATTCGGCAATCTGGCGTTACTTTAAAGGTATTAAGAGCATGGAACACCTGACTGTCATGTATGAGGACGGTCCGCAAAATAATCCTTTTATTGATTTTTTTGATTCATTCAATTTCTTTAACGATGAAAAACGAAGCCGATCCGCTTTTAAAATGCACAGATTTAATCTTAATTTAACACATTATCTGGGAGACTGGAGCGCAAAATTGACAATCAGCACATACCCGCATCCGTTTATGAATATGTCTCCTCCTGTATACAAGATTGTTTCTGACATTTCGTTCCTTGTACAATGGACGCCGATTTCGGAAATAAAATCCGAACTTGCGTACGACGGTAAACTTGAAAGATGGACATCAAAGTAACGATACAAAATCTGACCGTCCGTGCAAACGGATAATAAATTTTTGCCTTAATAAGGATAAAATTATATACCGTGTTATTGACAAAAAACCATGAAAAACGTTATGATGTACAGGAATGTTATGTCAATATATAATAATAAAAACTACTTTAATGATAATATTAGAGCAATAGATGCAAGACATGAAGCGCAGAAAATCGCGTTTACGCCGCTTGCTTTTCAGGTTTTTAAATTAGCCAAGGCCAGGCGCAGTCTTAGCTCTATTAATTGTTCGCTTTTACGTTGCCAAATATCATCGGACGAAATGTGACAGAGCTGATAGAATTACTAAGCCGATTTTATTATCCAGTCCTGACAGCGGCTGCTTTTTATTTTTTCCTGCTCTCTCTTGTAAACCATTATGAAATGCGGCGGTTTTCTATATCTTCAAAAATTATTAACGAGCCGTTTGTTTCCGTGCTTGTTCCCGCGCGTAACGAAGAAAAAAATATAGAATGTTGTATAAAATCACTTCAAAACCAATCGTATAAAAATTTCGAGATTCTGGTGTTGAATGACAATTCAACAGACGGTACATTAAATATTTTAAACCGTATCGGAAATGAAGACAGCCGCGTAAAAGTAATAAACGGAGAAAGCCTTCCTTCCGACTGGTACGGTAAACCTTTTGCCATGCACCAGTTATCAAAACAGGCAAAGGGAGAAATATTAATTTTTACTGACGCGGATACAATACACACACCGTCAAGTATCGCATGGGCAGTTAATAACCTTGCAGGGCTTAAAGTTGATTTAATTTCCGGTTATATCGGACAGATATTCGGTTCTTTAGGAGAAATTCTCACAGTTCCTGCAATGTTTTTTTTAGGAGTATTTGTTATCCCGCTTTCTTTCAATCGTTATGTAAAAAAAGTAAACTGGTTTTCCGCGGCAATCGGTCAATTTATTATAATTAAACGAAGTGTTTTCGACGATATCGGAGGCTGCGAAGCGTTCAGAAAAAAAACAAGCGAAGATATTTTTCTTTCCCGTCTTGTAAAAAAGAAAGGATATAACACCCGCTTTTTAAATATCTGCGATCACATTAAATGCCGTATGTATAACGGATACAAGCAGGCAATAGAAGGTATTGGAAAAAACACTTTTGATTTTTTTGGAAAGAGCGGTTTTCTTATTTTTATTATGATATTAATCTTCTTCTTCTTTTTATTTTTTCCTTTTCCTCTTTTAATCTTCTGCATTATTAAATCAAGTCCGTGGACATTGTATATACTCACCGTTGTTGTACTCTATTCCCTCGCATGGATAATCACGTTTTTAAAATTGAAAATAAACTGGCTTTATAGTTTTTTATGGCCTATTATGTATCTTAATCTAATTTACATGGCAGGATGGTCGTGGTATAGATCGGTATCAGGCAAAGGTTTTTTCTGGAAAGACAGAAAGGTAGGCTGATGCCCGTCACGGTGCTTTGCTGTTAATTCATTAATCATCCGCTATTCCATGCAAAAGCATTGTGAATAAAAATGCCGCCGCCAATCCCGCCGCGACAGTAAACCCAAAAATATTAACCGGCGTAAACTTGCTAAAAGTTAAAATGCCGAATGAAAGTCCTGATGTAATAAAAGATAAAAACACCGCAAGGCGTACAAGTTTTTTTTCTTTTCCGTTTTTGTTGCCGGACATAAAAATATTAAAATCAATTCCCAAGCCAAAAACTAAAATAAGAGCGGAAATCGGTAAAAACCCCAAGGATATATTTTGAACAGCCAGGACAGCCAAAACGGCGAGTATTCCCAAAACAGGAGTTATACAAATTTTTATACTCTCTTTTAATGGATAAATAATAAAAATTATAACAGCAATAATAAAATAAGCTATAAAAAACAACAACACAATAAACCTTGTAAGGGTGTCTAAATCGCGGTTTATATCTTCTTCCTTGTTAACTAAATACACAGAATCATGTTCATCTGCAATGGCTTTAAATATGAATGTATCTCTAGCATGAAAAGGAAACACACAAGAATAATATAATCCGTTTATTTCACCTATCCAAAGATTAGAAACCTCCGCCAAAGCTATGTCATCTTCTGGAGAATAATAAATTTCTCCTTTATTGAATTCTCTATAAAACATTTCTTCATATTCAGACGGGAATCCAAGGTCTTTGTATTGCAATCCGGCAAGAGGCAAAAGAGCGCTCATGGCTTTATATGCTTTTTTTTGTTTTTCCAGCGAAGGGACAAACATCGAAGTTCCCAGAAATGATCCCAGATTCCCCTTAGCGATTTCTTCTTCTAACTGCAGGGTAAGACGCTCTTCGTTCTCCAAAGTTTCCTCTGCGGTAGCGCCGGAAATAATAAAATACCATGGTGACGAGCCGTGATCCAGAACTACAGCCGCTTGTTTTTCCGATTCTTCAAGGAATGGCGACATTGTGTAAAGAGAATTTAGATCGGTTTTTATTTTCATACCATGGGGATTAAAGCAAAGAATAATTATTATTATTGCGACCAAAACCGAAGCAAATATTATTTTAAATACAGGAGATATAAATATTTTTTTTCTATCCAGAAATTTAAGATGCCTTTTATTTTCATCAGGCAGTTTTAACAGAGGAAAGATGCAGTTGGCGGTAAGATAAGAACTGATTAATCCTACCATTGTAAAAACTGAAAATTGTTTAAAAATGGGGAAAGGCGTAAAGAGAATGGAAAAGAAACAAATTGTAGAAGATATAAAACACATTAAAAGGCTCTTGGAAATGGAAGAACGAACTTCATTTCCGCTTTTTAACGCGGCGTTTCCCCGCCATGAAATAAAAAAATGAATAGAATAATCTATGCATATTCCTATCAAGGTTGTGCCAAAAATAAATGTGAAAACATGAATTTTTCTGAAAATTAAGAAAACGGCGGTTGTTGATAACACCAAAGAAATTAATACATCCAGTATCGAAAAGATAACAGGAATGGGCGAACGGAAAATTAATAAAAAAAGCAAGAGGATAAAAACCAGCGAAATAGTACAGAGAATGGTTATTTCTTTTTGCGTACTGGAAGCGCTTTCGTAACTGTGAAAAGGAAATCCCGAAAAATATAATTTTAATTCCGGTTCGGTTTCTTTAATCAACGCCGCGGCGGAATAAATTTCTGAAACGATATTGTTTGCAATATTGGTGACAGAAACCGCCTGAGAGGATAGCGTCATTCTAAGGATAACATACCAAATCCCGTCTTTTTGGACAGATAAAACATCTTCTTTGATGCCAAGGTTCCCGCTTGCAAGCATAGACGATGAAAGGAATTCTCTCATCCGTCTTTCAGTAAGAAGAAAAGGATCTTTGTCTATATTATCAAGCGGAATAAAATTAAACGCTCCATAAACCGAAGCCAGAGCATCCATAGCAATTTCTGAGGTATTGCCTGATTCAAGCAATTCAATGGTGCTTTTTCCGGCATTAACAAAACGGTATTTGTAGAAATACTCGGTAATTTCTGCGATAGCGTGAGAATCAAAAAGAAGAGAGGCGCTATCAACCCCTTCGGCGTTTTTAAATTCATTATAAAAAGAAACAGCCGTATCTTTAGCTTTTTCAAAAACGGGAGACGCAAAAAGGATGACTGTTTCACGGCCGTTTCTTTCTGTAAGAACATTGTCCGCCTCGGCAACTTTTGACATATCTCTATTCGGAAGCAAATCCAAAAGTTGTGTGCTTAAACTTAAAGGAGGCGCGAAAAACAACGACAGACCCAACAGAGCGGGGATGCCCAAATGTAACAAAAACCAAAGAGTAAGGAACATACCCTGCTTCTTTTGAAGCATTAAATTATGGAATTGAGAAAAAAGCTTCTTCATGATCGCTAAGTCCAGACGGATTACTAAGGTTTGAGAACGTATATGTTATAAAATCGCCGCTTTGTTCGAATAATCGTATAGATCGTATCGCGGAATCACCGCTCATTGTTATCTTCGCAACAAAAGAAGCAAAAGCGCTGTCACGGGGTAAAAGCCCCATATTCCAATTAGAAACACTGCCTAAAAAGTAAACTTTAAAGTTTTCTAAAAGCCCTTGACTCTGACCGGAAAATACAACGCTTATAACATCAGCCATCTGAGTAAAGGTTTCGTTCCCCTGAGCGCTTATAACAGATTTTCGCCCGTCCGGTCTTGACTGCATAATAAAGTTCTTTCCAAGTATCATTGTAGAAGGAAAAGGTTTTAATGTTTCCCAAACCATACCCTGCTCTACCGCGATTATAAAATTGCCGGAAGAAACAAGCGATCTATCAAAGCGGTTCAAGTATTTCTCCTGTACAAAATTTCCTTTGATAATAGGTTTCTCCGCAAGATTCGCAAAAGTTGTATTAAAAGTATTCATGGTCTGCGCCGTAAGCGGATAACGGAAAACATCTTCCTGCGCCCATACCGAAGAAATTATAAAAAAAAGACATAGAAATAATATTTTACTTTTTCTTTTCATAACATTTTATCTTTATTGAAACAGCCGTCGCTATCGGATTCAATGAAAATCTCCCTCCAGAGTATAAGAGTATTTCTTTAAATAATTTACAAGTTCAACAGTATTCTCCGTTTTTTTAATCTCTATTATAACTTCATTCCCGTTTAAAATACGGCGGCCGCCGTCCTTAGTTTCAAAAACAAGACCGCTGTCTTTCAGTGAATTGCTTAGCATGACCGGATCGTAAAAACAAAGCTGAAAATCGGCTATAATATATTCAGGCTTAAAAGCCCTCATAAAGGATTTTGGAATAACAGTCGATGAGAAATGAACCGCGCCGTCTTTGTAAGAAAGCTCTCCCATACTTGCGCCCAGCTCGTTAAATAAAGTCATCTCTATTGCGTTTTCATCCGCTTTTACCCAGGAAGTTAAGAAAATACTATGTCCCATGAATTCGGTAGATAAATATTGAGCCATGTCCATGGCTTGTTCAATTCCTTGCGGAGGCAGCAAAACGAATTTTGAGTTGTCTGTAATATTTACACTTAACGCGCCTTTTCCGGCGCCTGACGCGCATGAAAGAACGCAGACAACGCAGACCGGGAAAAAGAAAAGAAGCTTCATAGCGCGCATATGTCATTATTATATACAAGATTTTTATGTTTGTCAACGCAATGAACTTTTAATAACTGAATTTAAAACCAAAAGAAGGTATGGGAAAAGGCAGACTATAACTTGCCGAAGTTCTTCCCTTGGCAACTTCGCCTGTGTACGGGTTAAAATAGGTGTTCCCCTGAGAAGTGTATAAAAGTGAAAGTATGTTTTCCAGAGCGGAATACGCTTCGAACCTTACCCTTCCCGCTTTATTACTGTAAAAAAAAGATATTTTTATATCCATTTGCATAAACGGAGTCGTGCGGTTGTCTTTATCGCGCTCTTCGTTCCAGTAATATTTTTCGATAAAATATCCATTATCTGTATGAGAATCGTATACATATACGGGATAACTTTCCGGTCCCGAGCCGGCGCGTTTTAAAATCTGCTCTCCGCTTGCAAGTCCGAAACGGATATATATATTAATGCGCTGAACCGGCCTTACATTCAAAACAAGATTCAAAGAATGAAAACGATGGTAATATGGAAAATACCAATCATTGCTTATGGCTTTAGAATTTATACTCGTTTCAAAGTCTCCCGCATCCGGATCACGATGTTGTGTCCAATTATAAGAATATGAAATCCATCCGTCCCAAAACCGGGAACGGTTCTTTTTCAGCATCAGATCAATTCCCCAGCTTCTTCCTCTGCCGTTAAAATAATATTGAGTGTCAGCATTGCCTTCAAGATTAAAATTTAAAGGGGCGTACATTCTGTCATATATGTGTTTGTAATAACCTTCGATATTGATAAACATTCCGTAAGAAAATTTCAGTTCGGCTCCAACAACGGATGTCCATGAACGGGTTGGTTTAATTTCATTTATTAAAAATTGCTCTTCCGCCATTGCCATATCCGGCATAGACGAAAAAAGACCCGTTCCCGCGGTTAAGTTTATAGATTCGAAAATGAAGCGGTCTCTTAAAATATTAAAATCCAGATTAAGCCTTGGATTTAAAACCGGCCTTGTCCCAAGCGATAGACTGCCGCCTAAAAGGTAATAGTGATCTATGCGCAGTCCTAGCTCCGAGCCAAACCGCCTTGCAGGCGAATTGTATTCGATAAGTCCGTAGAGCGATGAAGTAAAAACAGTATTACCGGGAATATCGTAGTTTATAACAGCGGGAGCGCTTACAATTATAAAATCTTCCAGAAAAACGCGGCGCGGATCATCAGGTAAGATGCCCATGGAAATAAAAATTGATTCTTTATCATCAAAATCGCTCAATCTGTTTTCTATGCGTTTATTTTGAGTGCCTGATACTCTGCGTATTTTAATCATTTCCTGCAAACCTGCGGCAAATAAAAAACCGTTTGCAATCTCCCAGTCATAATCAAGCCGCCCCTGTATGTTCTTAACTAATTCAGAATTTGCGGATATTGTTTCTGTTGATAAAATGTAAGGAGCGTTTAAATCAGCAAGTTCCGGATCATTTAAAACACCGTATTTGTCTTTAAAATTTTGTGAAAAATATTTCTCGTAAATATCACTGCTTTCTTCTTCTTCATAATTTTTATCCTGAAAACCTGCCCCTGCAAAAAACTTTACAAGCATATCGCTTCGGGGGGTCAGAAGAAGAGACGTTGTTAAAAATCCCTGATAATGGGTATAATCGAATAAAAATTTTTCATTACCGTTAAGACCGTCCATATTGAATGAATTTTCGTATTTTACTCCAACGCCGTCGGCGCCAAAGAAAGCCGTAGCGCGTAATTCAAGCTTGCCGGTAAAACGATAATTCCCAGTCGCGGTTGCGCTTCTGATAAATGGCGCCGTTTTTATCGAGTTTATTAAATCTGCAAGGTCATCGGGAAATCCGGGTATTTTAACTGCTTGCTTTGCAAGAGCGACAAACGGATCGATGTAAGTAACGCGCCCCATGAATAAAATACCGCCCTTACCCATAAGCGGGAAGGAAAGGTTAACGCTGACCGCGCTTGCGCTGATGCCTAATTCAGCTTCAGTTTCAGCCGGGGACGGTTTTTTACCTGTTATGTCAATTAAACCGGAAATGGTGTTTCCGTGGCGGCTGGAGAAAACCCCGTGAGAGAGTTGCGCGCTTTCTACCATGCGCGGATCAAAAATCGAAAAAGCGCCGCCCCAATAATACGGAAAATCAATATAAAAACCGTCAAGTGACGCGCTTACGTCCTGCGGCTCTCCGCCCCGAATGCTCGGCATGGCGTCGGCAAATTCTGTAGCGATTATACCCGGCAGAAGTTTAACGGAAGCTATCGCATCTTCGACACCGCTAATTTCAGAAGTCTGACTTATATCCTGCCCGGAAATCGCGGTGCTCCTCCCTGTTCTTGTTTCATTTGCGGCATATCTGGGCGCTTCCACCACCAGTTCACGGGCTTGTAATATACCCGATAATAAAAGCTCCAATATATAATTATTTGTCTGTATTGAAATAACAAGTCTTCCTGTAACATAGCCGGGATAAGACGCTTGAATTACAACCTGTCTGTCATCAGGCGCGGTAATAACGGCTATGCCGTCTTCATTACATATATAGACGCTCCCATCCCATGAACGTATAACTGCGCTCTTAAGAGGCAGGTCAAGTTCGGCATCTACAACAACGATCTCCACATCGCGGGTAACCCGCACCGAGGCTCCTGCGGAGCTGATGTTCTCCTCTGATAACAGCGGAGTTATGACAAATGCCGCCAATACAATTAAAAGTATTTTTTTTAGCACATTAATAATTTCTATTTTTCCACCCCTTAATAAAAAACTAATTACATATGCTTTTTTAAAAAATTGGCGATTAAATCATCATATTCCGTTTTCTGTGAAGCCCTGACATGCGAGTGTCTGCCTTTGGGAAAAAAACAAATCTCTTTATGCTCCGACGCGCACGCTTTAAACAGTTCTTCGCTGTCCGGCTTAGCGGAAAATTTATCCATAGCGCTCCAGATAAATAAAATCGGAATATCAATATCTTTCATATATTTTAACGGAGTTTCCTTAAAAGGTCTGACTTTAGCAAGTATAAATATAAGAAAAAAAACCGCATAAGTAGCGGCGTAAACAACAGGGAGTATAGGTACTTTATAAGCTTTGGGGTGGGCTTTAAATAACTCGTAATAACTTTTATATAATCCGTCAATCACTATCCTCTTCAGTAAACCGTTACCCTCGTTTTTAAGTTTACTATACGCATAAACCGCCGTCGCGCCGCCGATACAAATGCCGTGAATTGTAAAATCAGATATATTATATTTTTCGTTTATCAATTTAATCCATAAAATTAAATCGTCACTTTCCTTTATGCCTCCGGTTTGATATTTCCCGTCGCTAAGACCATGCGAGCGAACATCATAAACAAGAATATTTTGTTTGTTTTTAGCGTAAACATCGGCAAAATAGTAAGAATAGATCAGCGACTCTCCCCTTCCCTGCAGGATTACAGCGCATTTGTCAAACCCGAAATTAATATATTCGCCGTATAAATTAAGACCTTCGCTTACTATATGAAGTTGCTCTGTTACATCCTTAAATTTTTGCGACCATGCCACTCCTTCGGAAAACATACACATTTGTGATTCGTCTTTTTTTCTTGTGCACTCTCTGATTCTTTTTTTAAAGGGACTGCGGTATGTGGTATTTAAAAAAATCAACAAAACTAAAAGCAGGAATACAAGTACGCTGACAGCCGCAATAATGACGGCTGCATAAATACCGGTAATTACCAAGGGATTATGCATAAAATATTCTTCCTCTTTAAATTTTCAGAGTAACTCTATTTGCAAAATCAAAACAGTTGTTGTTTATTAAGCTATATCCGCCTTGTCCAAGACAGGACCTTGCATACCTTTCTATGTCATCTAATTTTCTGATAAATCGCTTTTTGATCGCGCGGACTTCGGGAATTTTAGCGCCGCAAAACTCACTTAAAGAAACAGAATTGACAACTATATTTTCTCCCGCTTTGTTTACGGCGCAGCCAAATTGAATAACTTCATTGGCGCTTAAATACACGCCGTAATGGCAGTAAGAACCGGCATTAACGCGGACGACATCACCAGGTTTAGGTTGGACAAATTCGTATTTAAACAAAAATTTTTCAGCTTTTTTCCTTTTTAATTCATAGAAAAGCGCCAAAAATTTATTATATATTTCATCATTTATTTCTTTAAGCTTTGCTTTGGTAAGTTCTGCGTTTGAATAGCCGGATAAATCTATGCCGTTTCCAATCATTAAGCGCACCCTCTTAAAGAGCCCGTAATTAAAATCGTTAACAATCGGAACTATTTTTACTCCCATTTTAATCGCAAGCATTATATATCCTGCGGAAAATTTAATCGGCTCGTATGTATGCTTAAAACCGCCCTCTGGAAAAATCATAATAGCTCTGCCTTTTGCGGCTATCTTCCTGCTTTTTTCAATAAAATCCAAATTTTTAACTTCGCTGTCAACGAAAATCCCCCCTGCTACGCTTAAAATAAACTTTACTATTTTCAATCTGTACTTGTAAAAATTTTCGGCAATAAAGTGCAATCTTTTATAAAAGTACCTAAGCGCGATAACAAGACCGTCCAATGGGGAGCGGTGATTTGATATAATTACGGCGCTGCCTTTAATTCTTTTATTTTCTCTGCGGCTGTCCTCATAATAAGTTTTAGTCTTGAACAAAAATACCTGAAGGAGCAATGCTATTGCAAGATGAGAATAATATAAAACCGCGTTCATAGCATTTCCTTTATGTAATTATAAAAATCACCCGGAGTGCGCAAGCCCTTGTTTTTTTCAGGATTAAATTGAATGTTAAATATACTTTCAAGTTCGCAAACAAGCGAAAAATAACCAAGACTATCACCGTCTAAATCCAGGAAGAAGTCTTCGTTAGATCGAATCTCCGCGTCCGTATCCGCCGCTTTTTTAAACGCCTGCCTGATTACCGACATTGTTTCATCTTCATACCCGTCGTTTTGTCTTTTTTCACCGCCGCATAATTTTTTATATTCTTTTAATATAACCTCGCCCTCATCAATGTTTTTTCTAAGAAGAGCGCGAGAAACTTTTATCGTATTTTGACTTGCAATGGGCTCATATGTCACAAAAATATCGCTAACATAATGCCCGCAGTCAATTTTTGCCAGTGTGTTTTTTATTTGCTCGATTTCTTTAGCGATAATATCGCCCGGCATTATTTTATTATACTCAAGGACAATGGAAAGCCTTCCGTCTATCTCTAAAACGCAAAATCTGTTTGCGATTTTAACACTTAATTTGTTTTGAATTGCATCGGGACTGATATTTTCACCGTTTTCACCGACATACAGATCATTCTTTCGTCCGATAACAAAAAGCTGGCCGTCTATTATTTTTATTAGATCATTTGTTTTAACCGCGCAATCTCCGGCGCTTTCCTCATCGTTTAACAGTTCGCTGTCTAGCGAGATTATTCGTTTGCAAACTGCGTCGCTCGAAACAGTTAAAGTTTCATCCTCGTCATATGTATAGCTTACATTTTTAAATGGATTCCCGATTGAGCCGCTGGTTCTTGTATCTATTTTTAATGCAAAATTTGCTCCGGTAATCGCCGTTTCCGTCGTACCGTAACCGTTAAAAAGAGGATAACCGATACAATTAATAATTTTTAGCGCTTCGCAGTCTATATGCGCACCGCCAGAAATCATAAACCTCGGCGACATTCCGAACGAGGCGGTAAGAGCTTCTTTAAAAAGTTTTCTTGAAACCGCGACGCCGAACGAAGGAAATATATTTTGTAAGGAAAAGCTGAGTTTTATCCCTTTTTTAAATTTCTTTTTTCTCTTTTCACTTTCCTGCGAAATACCGTTTATTATACTTCTATATAATTTATGGAACAAAATCGGAGGTGCAAAAATATGCGTCACCTTGTGCCTGTTTATCGTTCCCCTGATAGTGTCCGGTGAATTGTCTTTTAGAAAAACCATTGTTTGCCCGAAAAAGGCGAACCAAAAATAACTCGCCATTATTCCGAAAATGTGGAAAAGCGGCACAATCATGGCAACCTTGATTCTTTTTTGGTAGTCGTTTATCAGCCACTTATTGGTTTTAATCATGTTCGGGGTACATAATATTTGATTTACAACAGCCTCTCCGTCAAATACGCAAATCTTTGCTTCAAGCCCCGTCAGTGCGGAGGAAAGCGCAAATTCATTCTCCCAAAATTCATCTGTTATTTGCGGGCATTTTTTATTAAAAAAATCGATATTTATTATTGAAAAATCGTTATAGTCGGCGGAGCCTGTTATCACGAGTTTAACATTCAATTTTTTAAGAAGTTTTATTCTAAGTTCCAGTGTGTAAAATGAATTAATTAAGTACGGTTTGTTCCCGCTCATTAAAACACCCCAAAACGCAATTAAAAAATTCGGTGTATTGCCAAGATCGATACCTATATATTCCGAGGCAGCGTTTGGGTACGTATGTTTTATATATGCGGCAAACGCCTTTATCTCTAAATCATACGCCGCATAGGTTACCGCGTTAATTTCATAATCAACAAGTTTTTCATAGGCAATAAAGTTTGAATGTGAAAATATAACACTGTAAACATCCTTTAATGTTTTGTCGGACTTTAAAATCGCGCTAATGTCTTCCTTGATGATTTTAGCATAATTTCCCATTAAATATTCCTAATTTATTCTTATAATTTTTTATTTCCGGCATTTCTTTTTGTATTCTCTATCCAGTTTCCCAAGCATATTTAACCTTGCAATTCTTTCAAAACAGCCGAATATATATCTTCCAAGAATCAGCCGCAAACCTTTGGCGATTTTTATTCCTATCCGCTTACCTAAAGAGTACCATATTGACGAGAGGTGGTGTATCGCCATTGTATTGTCAGTAATTTTTATCCTGTGGGTTATGTAATTTTTTGGAAAGAAATATTCCGGCGAAAGAAGCAAAGCGTTGTCCTGTATTTTTTGGGTTTTTCCGTCCAATTTGGAGTTATAAAGCCTTTTAATCGAAGCGCTGAAATTTAAAACGCATAACATATTTGAACTGTTGTCAAGTTTTTCACAGGGCGTAAGGTACCTCTCGTACACTTCCTTGATTATTCTGTGCCCTTTTTTCGCACCCAAAACAGCGCAGCCAAACCAAAAATCCGTTTCATATCCGATAAAAAAGTCGTTTTCGGTTATTAAATCGTTGAGCGGTTTAAAAAGTTCGATGTCGGTATCCAGATAAACGCCGCCGTGGTGTAAAAGAATATAACTTCGCATAACATCAGCGGCAAGCGCCCAATTTTTTTGTTCGATTGCTGTTTTAACCCAGGAATTGCCCTCGCAGTCAAAATTTTCTTCATTCCATTTGATTATTTCCCAGTCAGGATGAAACGCCCGCCAGCCGCGTATAAAAGCGCTATACTTTTCAGGAATTTCCCTGCTCCCAAGCCAAACATAGTGTATCGTTTTTTCTATCATGTCAGTAACTTATACCGTAAAAACCCTTTCTTCATTACAGCGCGCCTTTCATTCAAGGCGTCTCTTCGGACATTATATTTTGCTATCATACCTAAAGTCAATACGGAAAGTATCCTGCGTTTCGTCGCCGCCTGCCGTTTTTGAGGCATTACGCAGACTTGACCAGCGCATAAGCCGGGTTATAAAATGAGGAGGAGGCATTTTTGGACGACGGGATAACCATAGCTTTTGATAACAAGGAACTGCTGTCCGGGGTTTGCGGCGCAAATGACGGAAATCTGAGGGTAATAGAAGGTTCTCTTGGCGGTTTTATCACGGCGAGAGGCAATGAAATTCACTTTGAAAGCCGGGATGAGATCGGTATTAAACGCTTTAGAACAATGATGGATAACCTTATCACAGCGGTTAAAGAAGGCGAACAGCCTTCCGCAGATTACATCCGCGCCCTTGCCGAAGGCATGCCAAAATCAGCCTCTGAAGAAAAAGACAGCTCGTATTTCCGCGACTCCATGATTCAAATCCCGCACGGCTTTAACCGCGTCTATCCCAGAACAAGAAATCAAGCCGAATACATACAGGGAATGAGAGAAAACGATATCTGCTTTTGCATAGGGCCGGCCGGTACCGGCAAAACATTCCTCGCAATCGCGCACGCCCTTCAAATGATGCTTTCCAAAAAAACACGAAAACTCGTTCTTACCCGCCCTGTTGTGGAAGCCGGAGAAAATCTCGGATTCCTGCCCGGCGATTTGGCTCAAAAAATAGATCCGTACCTTAAACCTCTTTATGACGCTATGGAATCTCTTATACCTTACGATGTTATCAACAGAATGGAAGAGACAAGATCGATAGAGATCGCACCTCTTGCATACATGAGGGGAAGAAGCCTTAACGACTGTATGGTAATTCTCGATGAAGCGCAGAATACGACAAAGGAGCAGATGAAAATGTTCCTTACAAGGATCGGCTCGGGTACGCGCGCGATAATTACAGGAGACACAACTCAGATTGATCTTCCGCGAAAAAACGAATCTGGGCTTTTACACGCTCTGGAAATACTTAGAGAAGTTGAAGGGTTGAATTTTTCCTTCCTGCATACGGGCGACGTAGCTAGAAACCCTTTAATAAAAAAGATAATACAGGCATACGATGAAAGAGAAAAATAATACATTAAAAAAAGATATTTTATTGGTACTGAGTTATTTCCGCTCAGGACCTGTTCTCTTCAGTTTCGGCTTATGCGTCGCAGGCATTTTTGTTGTTATCGCAAGCGAGAATTATGAAGCTCTAAACGATCTGCGTTCTGTTTTCGGCTCTGTTTTCCTTTTGCTCAGCATTTACATTATTTTTATAATTTTACAGGGACAAACCATCCTTGGAAAACAATTAAGCAACAGCGAGAAATATCTTCTTGCCTCTCTTACAGGCTCCTACATAATAGGCTCTGTCATTATAAATAATCTGTCTCCCGGCTCCGGCAATTTTCCTGTCGCTCTTACGGTTCCAACCGCTCTTTTCATAATGCTGATCGCGGTCTTTTTAGGGAAAAGACCTGCCATGATTTTTGCAATCGCCATGCCGTTAGGCGCGTATTTCGCCGGAGCGTTTGACAATTATTCCTACATTATCGCGCTTGTGTCGGGAGCGGTCGCTTCAACAGTGCTTCATAAAACGCAAAACAGAATGAGCCTTATAAAAGCCGGTTTAATAATAGCTCTCGCGCAGTGTTTTTCCATCGTTGTTGTCCTTCTCCTGCGCGAAGCCCATTTAAACGAATACCCTATCTTGATCTTCTGGGCTGCTCTTAACGGTATCGCCTGCGGAATGTTAACCATCGGCTGTCTTCCGCCTCTTGAACATGTGTTAAACGCGGTAACTCCCTACAGGCTTATGGAACTGTCGGATTTGAACGCGCCGATTTTACGCAAACTGTTCACAACAGCGCCCGGTACTTATACCCACTCTTTAATGGTAGCAAACCTTGCCGAACAGGCTTGTCAGGATATCGGGGCGAACCCGCTTCTCGCGCGCGTCGGCGCTTATTACCACGACATCGGCAAAATGGATAACCCCGATTACTTTGTAGAAAATCAAACAGACCACAACAGACATGACGAAATCGCTCCGCGCCTTTCCGCCACGATAATCCGAAGCCACGTTAAATTGGGCGTGGAAAAAGCTCAAAGTCTTGGACTTCCAAAAGATGTAATAGCGATAATTGCCGAGCATCACGGTAATTCGATTATTTCATGGTTTTATAACAAGGCGACAGAACAAGAAGTGTCCGTTAACTCGGAAGATTTTTCATACCCCGGCTCTCCTCCGCGTTCAAAAGAATCGGCGATTGTAATGCTTGCCGACATCACGGAAGCCGCGGTTCGCACCCTGAACAAACCTACCGCCAATAAAATCGATAAATTTATCCAACAGCTCTTTGAAGCGAAAATCGATCACGGACAGCTTTCAGAATCCGATTTATCCTTCCGCGACCTTGAAATAATAAAAAAAACATTTGTTAGAGTGCTCGCGGGCTATTATCATTCAAGAATCGAATACCCCAAACAGAAGGAAGAACAGCAGGCAAATCAGACACACCCAAGCCAGAAGCAGGATGACGCGCAAGATGAATAATGTAACAATCAACACTGAAGAAATATCACCGCCCGCATGGAGCGACGCTGTCTGTACTTACGCGGTAAAAATCCTTGAAGAAATAAAGCGCGATAATTGGGAGTTGTCGATTCTTTTCTGCGGAAATAAAACAATAAAAAACCTGAATAATCAATACCGGAATAAGGACGAGCCTACTGATATTTTATCGTTTAATTTGGGTGAAACCGTAAAAGACGGCGGCAGAGACATTTATCTTCCCGGAGATATTGTCATTTCGCTTGAAACCCTGCGTGAAAACGCCCAATATTTCGAAATAACCGAAGATGAGGAGTTACGAAGACTGTTAATTCATGGTATCCTTCATTTAGACGGAATGGACCATCAAACCACCGATTCAAACGAGCCAATGCTTGTTTTACAGGAGAAAATACTGAGTAAATTTAACAACGAACATATCATTCCAGCCGGGGGAAAAGATTGAAAGCCCCTTTTAAATTAAATTTACAGGCAATAAAGGAGCTGGAAGAGGATCAAAGACAGATGATCCGCGGAGTTGTCGAATTGTCCGACACCACCGTTAAAGAAGTAATGGTTCCAAGAACAGACACAGTTTTTCTTTCAGCCAGCGCTTCAAAAGAAGAACTGCTCTCTTTAATCTGCGAAAGCGAACATTCGCGTTTCCCCGTTTATCAGGATACCGTAGATAAGGTAATCGGCATCCTTCATGTAAAAGACGTAATTAAAGTTATATTAAACCAAAAACCTTTTAACATAAACGAACTTGTAAGAAAACCATTCTTTGTTCCTGTTTCCAAACATATAGACGATTTACTTCGCGAACTGCGCCGCAAAAAGGTTCATATCGCTGTTGTTGTCGACGAATACGGCGGAGTGTCAGGCATTGTTTCGATGGAAGACATAATAGAAGAAATAATCGGCGACATTCAAGACGAGTTCGATCATGAAACCGATGATGTTATGGAACTCTCGGACGGAGTATGGCTTTGCGACGCCAGAGTCAACCTTGAATTTCTTGCCGAAGAGACGGGTTTACTGCTTCCTGTAGACGACTTCGACACGCTTGGAGGGTTTGTTTTCGATCTTTTCGGCAAAATACCTGTTAAAAACGAAAAAATAGTGTATAAAGACTATGACTTTATAATCCAGGAGATGGACGGCCACAAGATCAATTCGATAAAAATTGTAACGCAAAAAAAGGAATGATTGTTTAGTTAAGGGGGGGACAGTGTACAGAAAAATATTATTCTTTCCATGTATTTTTTTAATAATTGCCGTTAACCTCCATGCGCAGTCACAGCAGGCGGTCCAGTTTTACGAACGCGGAAAAGCTTTTATGGCGGAAGAAAACTGGTATTCGGCTGTTGAATCATTTCTGGAATGTACAAGATTAAATCCGGCGCATGCCGAGGGAACGGCATCCCTTGCGGAATGTTATTACGAACTGGCGGAATTTGACGAAGCGCTTACATGGGTTAGAAAGGCGAGACAGCTCGCCCGAACTAATATGAACGTGGCAAATCTTGAAGTTTTTATCCACATCGCGCTTGGACAGCTTGAAACGGCGGCAGGTCTTGTTAATGAAATCTTGAAAATAGAGCCGTACAACAGAGAGACCCTTTTTGCGGCAGGCGAACTTGATATTGCCAGAGGCAGACCGTCCGAAGCGATGCTGCGTTACCGCGACGCGGTTCGCCGTTATCCTGACGATCGAAAGCTTTTAGTATCGCTTGCGCTTGTTACGCTTTCGCTCGGCGACGGCGACACGGCGGTTACGTATATAAATAATGCTCTTACCCGGCATCCCGGCGACTACCGTGTTTTTTATTACGCTTCTTATATCTACTCCATGAACAACAGGATTGCAGAAGCGATCCGTTACGCTGAAAATTCTCTTTTTTATAAAAGCGATCATCTTCCGACTCAATCATTAATGTCCATCCTGCGTTATCGAAACGGCGAATACGAAGAAGCCGCGCGTCTTTGCGATAATTTAATAGCTAAAAACAGACAGGACATGAGCGCGTGGTATTTAAAAGGGCTTTCGTTAATTATGTTAAAACGACAGCAGGAAGCGATAACAGTTCTTACAAACGCGATCGCTTTTAACGAGAATGATGAATTTATCCGCGCCATTCTGGAGGAAACTGTTATTTCTTCCACAGTTTTAGAAGATCCTAGGCGCAGCCGTTTTGCGGCATGGCATTTCAATAAGGCAAAAAGCTACCGCGAACGCAATTTAATCGAGCAGGCGCTTTTTGAATACAGAAGAGGTTTAAGATTATACCCCTTCGCGGCGGACAGACGGGATTACGCGGAATTGTTAAGGCTTTCAGGCTACCCGGCGCGGTACCTTGAGGAGCTTCTCTTCCTAAAGGATCAGGGAGTTTCTGATCGAAGCCTTGACGACGCGGTTGAAGCGTATTCTTCGCTTTTATCAAATGCGCTTTTTAAACAATGGCAGGTAAATCCTGTTGACCTTGTTGAAAGACATTGGAAAATAGCCGTCTTCTCACTGGCAGGCCAATCCAGTTTTTATCACGCGGACGCAGGTTCTGTAGCGGCGGGAGTAATCAGGGAACTTTTGGTACACGACCGCAACATTGCGCCGATGAATCTTAATCACAGGCAAGCGTCTTTTTCCCAGGCTTTCAGATTGGCAAGAGAAGGTGGCGCGGATTATTTTATTCTTGTTTCTGTAACAGAGAACGAACGCGACATATCCATAAAAGCGGAAATATTCACGGGTAGAACGGGCTCTCCTGCGGGTACCCTTTACGCGTTCAGAACAGGATCGGACAGGCTTCGCGACGCGAGCCGCACGATAATCACCCAGTTATCATCCTCCATGCCGGTTCGCGGAAGACTTTTAATCCGCAGGCAGGGACAGGCACTTATTAACAAGGGGAAGGCGGACGGAATAGTTACAGAAACCGTTTACGATGTTGTAAAACGCGGACGGCCTCAGCCTGCTAACGAAGGTCTGGCTCTTGTGTATTCTAACGACGAACTTGTCGGAAAACTTACAATTACAAATATCGATGAAGAAATATCAATCGGCTCATTACAAAGAAACGGTTTTTTTGATCGAATCGAACCAGGAGATGAAATTATTCTTCAGAGTAAAAGACAGGTTCAGCAAACAGGCGAAACCGCGGCAAATCCAGAGTTACGCGCATTGTTAAGAACTCTGCGTTAATAACGCTTGTTAATAAACCATCGCGGTTAAAACAGCTTCTATCCAGTTGTTCGCTTCCGCCGCGTGAATGGATCGTATCTTTAAAAATTCCATAAGCGCTTCGCGGTGGTTGCCTGTATAGTACAATGTCTGCCCAAGGTAAAAACGCGCCCTGGCTTCGATATCTTTTGATCTTGGCAGCGATAGATAATGCTGTAAACTAATTCTCGCCGTTTCCCATTGGAATGTTACAAAATATTCTGTAATAATCTGAAACAGAGCCGATTCTTCGCCGCCCGTAGGAGCGACAAGATCAACAGCGAAAACACGCGGTTTTTTTAATGTTAACGGCGTCTTAGACGGCATCTTCGTACCGCGTAAAATATTTTCAGAAACGGAACTTAAGGGAGCCGCCGCCTGTTCAGGGATTTCAGTCATAAAATGGCTGTCCGGCATAGTGTTGCGTAACGTAAGGACAGGCAGAGGAATAGGGCGCAGAGGACGCTCCGGTGTTTGTTCGCTGGTAACTGTCACTGCGGTACTGGTCGCGTTAACCCCCGGTTTAATTCCCATATTGCCGCTTGCAACTTCATCTTCATAAATTACAGCGTAAAACCATTCCAGTCCGGGAACAGGAACCGGAAAATCGACAAACGGCGAATCTATTCTGGACTGCACAATAACGGCGTTTAATAAATCCTGCGGAGTACGAATCTGCGTCATGCTTCTGTAAAGAATGGCGTTTTTACGCGGCCCGTTAGTGTTAAATGTAATGATTACCCTTTCACCGTCCTGAGTCGCGCGTAAATTGGAAATACCCTGTACGGGTTCAACAGACGGTATTTCAAAATCGGCTGAGCCAACAGATTCCTGCGAAGTCTGACCCGGAATAAGGCTTATACTGTTTATACGCGGGAGAATTATATCGTAGCGCTGTCCTGTTAAATCGCTTGCGGCTACAAAGTAATAAACATTTTCCATATCGTCTGAATCGTCGATATAATACTGCTCTCCGTAACGTACCACGACAGGCCTGATGTTCGCAGGGATTGAACCTGCAAAGGGACGCACGGATCTGTAAATATAAACAGGTCCCCTTGCGTCAGGAGAATCCAGCCATGTAAGCCTTATCAGATTACTTCTTGATTCGACTCTAATCTGCGATACATAAGGAATAAAATCCCTGTTTTGCGCAAAAACGCAAACCGCAGTCAGCAAAAAGAGGTGCAAAAATACCAAAAAGCGCCTTTTTATCATTCTATTACTATATTAACGGATAAAATCGCTAATTTCCACAACATTTAAGAAGAATTTTTACCACGAACCACGGATTAGCACGGATTTATCGCCGTGTTGTTTCTATCTTCTCACAATCTACCAGCTTTTTCTTAGTGCAGGATTTACGCAGATTATTTTTTATTTTTTCTTCACTCTAATCTTAATCCGCCTAATCAAGAGGGGAACCTTCACCCTTTGGGTTCGGTTGAGGTTCCGTGCTAATCCGCGGTTCCTGTGTCCCAACTCCTGTGTCCAAACCCTCGTATTGTAATCTGTAAAGACTTGAATAAAGTCCGTTGTACGCGATAAGTTCGTCATGGTTTCCATCCTCCGCTACTCTGCCGCCTGAAAGTACAAAGATACGATCAGCGTCTCTTATGGTAGAAAGTCTGTGCGCAATTACAAAAGAAGTTCTTCCCGCCATTACTTTTTTAATACCAAGTTGAATCAGTCTCTCAGTTTCTGTGTCTATGGAACTTGTTGCCTCGTCAAGAATGACAACGCGGGGATTGTGTGCGATTACGCGCGCGAAACTTATAAGCTGTCTCTGACCCGTAGAAATATTCGCCGCTCTTTCAGAAAGTTCTGTTTTATATCCTTCAGGCAGATTGGAAATAAATTCATGGGCATACGCGGTTTTTGCGGCTTCAATTATTTCTTCCTGCGAAAGATCAAGTCCAAGACTGATGTTCTCTTCTACAGTTCCCGAGAATAAAGTAACATCCTGTGTAACAGGCATTATACTCAGGCGCAGTTGATCAAGGGGAATATTTTTAATCGGGATGCCGTCCAGCTTTATTTCGCCTTGATTTATATCCCAAAGACGGGTAAGAACATTAATGATTGTCGTCTTGCCCGCGCCTGTATATCCGACGATTGCCGCCATCTGCCCCGGCTTAATGGAAAAATTCAAGCCTTTTAAAACATCTTCTCCCTTTTTATAAGCAAAATGAACATTATTAAATTCAACTGAGCCTTGCACGTCTATAGCGCTGACACCGGTATCTGGAATCTGTTCATTCGTGTCCATCAATTTAAAAACTTTTTCTCCGCCTGCCATCGCGGACTGAAGCATTGTGTATTTTTCCGCAATGTCTGTAACAGGCTGGAAAAACATCTGGACAAGACTGATAAACGCGATTAAAACTCCGATAGAAACGGAAAGAGACAGAGCCATCTTACTTCCAACAACTATAACGACAGCCATCGTGAAAGTGGAAAACCATTCCACTAACGGTCTGAATGTGGCGAATACATACATCTCTCCAAGATTCGCGTCCAAAAGTTCGCGGTTGCTTTTTGAAAATTCATTCCGGCTTTTTTTCTCCTGCATAAAAAGCTGGACAACCTGCATCCCTGCCAGCCTCTCCGCAAGGTACGAATAAACTTTTGAAGACGCTGTTCTCTGCCTTCTGAAAGCGTCGCGCGCTTTAAGGCGGCTTATAAGAGTTATTAAAAAAACAGGAGGGAGCGTGATGAATACGATTGCCGCCATTTTTGGAAAAAGAATGAACATTGTAACAAGAGTTCCAGCCATTATGGCAATGTCTTTCAGAAAAGCGACAAGTACGGTTGTAAAGAATTCATCCATTGTCTGAACATCGCTTGTTAAACGAGTTACGATCCTTCCCACAGGATGCCGCGAAAGAAATCCTGTTGATTGTGAAACAGTCTTTTTAAAAAGTTCTATGCGCATATCTTTCATTACATGCTGCGTCATCAGATTGGATGCCCATGTTTGAATAAATGTAAAAGCAAAAACAAAAACAAGTATTATTAAATAAAAAACACAGCCTTTAGTTAAAAATGTAATATTTTTAACCATTATTGCGTCATCGATTATCCGCTGAAGCAGCACAGGTATTACAAGCTCGCCAAGAGTTGAAATAACAAGAGCGGCAAGCGTTAGAATTACAAGACCCTTGTACGGTTTAAGATACGCAAGAATACGCCTTACAAGACGACTGTCGTATTCTTTTGTAATATCATCGGTATCAAAATAACTGTCAGCCATTTGCGTTTACCTCTAGTCTTTGGAATGCCGCCATGCGGCTGTAAAATCCGCCGTTTGCTGACAACTGCGAAGGAGTTCCGTATTCAAGCGCTTTACCTTTGTCCAGCACAAGCACATTATCCGCGTATTTTAATGTAGACACACGATGGGAGATTATTATCGTTGTACGTCCGTTTCTTTCTTTTTTTAACGCTTCTAAAATCCTCTGCTCTGTTTCATTGTCAACAGCGCAAAGCGAATCGTCCAAAATCAATATTTCGCTGTTCATGATTACGGCTCTTGCGATCGCTGTCCTTTGTTTCTGTCCGCCTGAAAGCGTTAACCCCCTCTCGCCGACAAGGGTTTCTTTTCCATTTTGGAAGATTTCTAAATCTTTTGTTAATGAAGAGAGTTCTATTACATAATTTAATTTATCAAGAGAAGAGTTCTCGCAAACTTCGGAAGAAGATGCGGGATCAGCGTTTAATCCGTATGTTATATTGTTTGCGATTGTATCAGAGAAAAGGTATGTGTCCTGAGGGCATACCGCGAAAATTTTTCTGAGTTCTGATAAAGGAATATCATGGACATCGCGGCCGAAAACGCGCGCTTGTCCTTTGGGCGGATCAACCATCCTCATAAAAGTTTTTATTAGCGTAGATTTTCCGGACCCTGTTTTTCCCATGATCCCGAGCCATTCACCCTGTTTAACGCTTAAATCGATCCCGTCAAGAACTTTATTATCATCCGAGTACGCGAATTCAAGCCGGTTAATTTCGATTGCATTATCACTGTCTTTGTATCCTTCGCACGCCTCATAAGAAATATTTTCTGAATCCTTAATCGACGGCTCTGTATTCATAATCTCGTTAATCCTTCCCAGGCTGACAGCTCCCCTCTGGATTATATTCACCATGAAGCCCGCGCCCATTAAAGGCCAGATTAACATTGACAGGTAACGGAACATCGCTACAAGGCTTCCCGGAGTCATAAGGCCGTTTATCACCCGGACGCCTCCGATCCCAAGCATTATTAAGATCGTTAGACCCGAAAGAAATGTAACAAACGGAAAAAAGAAACCGAAAAGGCGCACAAGTTCCATATTCGCCTTTCTGTAGTCCTCATTGGAATCGGCAAACTTTTTAATAAACCACCATTCTTTTACAAATGATTTTATTACGCTGATACCGGCGAAAGTTTCCTGAGTTTTCTCGCTCATATTTGAATACGCTTCCTGCGCGGCGCGGAATTTTTTACCGACCATGCTGCCGAAAAGAAGAATTAAAACCGTAATTAAAGGAAGCGGGATTATCGAAACAAGCGCCGATTGTGCATCCTGGATAAAAATAATTATTAAAATAGCTGTCGCCATAAAAGCAAAATCGAAAAGAGCGACAATTCCCATGCCTATAGACATTCTTACGGCATGTAAGTCGTTGATAGAGCGCGCCATTAAATCACCGATTTTATTTTTCTGGTAGAAATCCCACGATAATTTTTGAAGATGCGCGTACAGATTTTCGCGCAGTTCTGCTTCGATACGCCTTGACGAGCCGTTTATAAAATAACGCCATAAAAATCTGCCTGCGGACACAAGAGTCATTATACCGATCATCCAGAGTGATAAAATAATTATCTGTTTCAGCTCAAATTCGCCGCTTGAAATTAAATCAATAGCCTTGCGTAAAAACTGCGGAATGGCGATCTGCGCCGCATCGACGATTACAAGAAAGATAATACCGACGGCATAGCGGTATTTGTAACGCGAAAGATAAGGAAAGAGCGATTTATATTCTTTGATTGACGATTGCTGACGGCTCATTTGTTAGCTGTTATTTTTTCTTTTTGGCTTCTTCCTGCTTCTTTAAATCGGTCTCAAGTTTTGTCGTCCATATTGTAAGCTTCTTTTTAATCTCCTGAGATTCCTCATTTTCCGCAAGAACGATGTGCATACGCCTAAGGGCTGCCAGAAAGTTGATCCCTGTTTTAAAATCCAGAGTCTGCCCTGTGCTTAATTCATATTTTTCACGGTAACGATCGGCTGATTGCGCCAAAAGCTTTTTAATTAATCTTAGATGGTAGACGCTTGAGTCATAATATTCAGATCCCGGGCTTGCGTTTACATAAACATTTTTTAAATCTACAATATTTTTAGCGACAGCCGCGAAACGTCCTTCCAGCTCTACAAACGTCCATCTCCATTTTGAATTATCGCCGTAAGCTTGTTCAAGCATATCAATCGCAAGCCCCATTTTACATATCAGGCTGAATCTCTGATTCGGATTATAAGATTCGATGGTCGCAACCTTATCCTCATAATCAGAATAGGGAGCGTCTATAGAATTACTGACAACTTCTTCAAGGTAAATGACAGCTTTATAAAGCGATTTTCTCGCGTCGTTAAGCGCTTCTTCGTTTTTATTTTTAATGACTGCCTGAGACATTCCGTTAATGGCGATATAATATGACGCAAGATTAAGCATCTCGTCAGTAAGGGTCAGTTTTTGAAGCGGAGCGTGCGGAGTGTTTTTTCTGGCTTCCACCGAAAGTTTTTTCTCGGTATCCAATAACGCCTTGGTCATGGACACATAGATTTTAACTTTGTCATGGTACATTTGCCGATCTGAATCGGAAGTCTTCGCCATTAACTGCTCCGTTTACTGTACTTCTGCATAAGGTCATCTGCGTGGGCAAGCGCGGCTGCGCCTGAGTCCCCTGCCAGCATCCTGGCAATCTCCTTTCTCCGGCCTTCAGCACTCAATGGCCCTATACCGGTATAAGTTCTGCCGCCTTCGGTTCTTTTTTCTACCTTAAAATGATTATCGGCACGAACTGCAATACTCGCGAGATGTGTAACGCAAAAAATTTGCTTGAATTTGCCTATTTTTGTTAAATATTCCCCGACTTTCAAGGCGACTTCACCCCCGATTCCGGCATCTATCTCATCGAAGATGAGCGTTTCCACCCCTTCCTGCTCTTTCCGGTTTATATCCGCGCCTTCGTCTTTTAAAAGAGCGGTTTTTATAGCGAGCATTACCCTTGAAAGTTCTCCGCCGGAAGCGATTTTTGATAAATCCTTGAGCGGTTCGCCTGTATTGGCGGATATTAAAAACTCCGCGTCCTCAGCCCCGTACGGTCCGTAAGAAGTTTGCCCTGCGTTCTGCCTTGGCAGAATCGACACTTGAAAACGCGCGTTTGGCATTCCAAGATTTTTTAAAATGCCGCAGATTATACCGCCCAATTTAGCCGAAGCGGCTGTTCTTTTCTCTTTTAAATTCTGCGCTTTTGATACAATCACCTTTTCCAAAACGCTTATCTCTGTTTTTAATTTTTCGCGGTTTTCTTCGGCGCAGGAAAGCGCTTCGATTTCCGCCTGCGCGGTTGTTTTATACTGTAAAACCGCCTCTTCTTCGTTTCCCGTACTCTGTAAATCTTTTGCGTATTTCTTTTTAAGTTTATATAAAAGGGAAAGACGTTCGTTTACCTCTTCCAGTCTTTGCGGATCAAAAGACAGAGCATCCTTGTACGAACGAAAATCTCCTGCGATATCTTCCGCTTCGTAATAAAGGTTCTCCAGTCTTCTGTTAATTTCTCCAAGTGATGAATCAACAGCCGCCGCGCTGTCCAGCGCGTTTTTAGCCTTGCGAGCGAGGCTTAAGCAGGAATGTTCTCCTTCTGTAAAATTAACCGCCGCGGTATTTATAAAACCTGCCAATTTTTCAAAATCGGAAAGTTTTTGCAGTTCGTTTTCCAGTTCGCGTATTTCACCTGTGTGAATTCCCGCTTTTGTAATTTCATCAACGGCGTAATTTAAAATCTCAAGGCGTTCTTCCCTTTCGCGTTCGCTTTTTAATGAACTCTCCATCGATTTGCGCTTATCGGTTAATTCAAGAAAAGTTTTTGAAAAATCTTTTACTTCATCTTCAATTCCCGCGAAACGATCCAAAAATATTCTATGGCTGTCTTTTTTTAAAAGCGATTCATGGTTGTGCTGTCCGTGAAGATCGAATAAAAGACTCGTAAACTCCGTTAAATCCTGCCTCGTTACAGGGACATTCTGAATATAGATCGACGATTTTCCGTTTTTTTTAATATTTCTTCTTACGATGATTGTATCTTCGTCACATTCGATATCGCGCGCGGCTAGCCAGTCTGTAACATCGGTATTGTTTTTATTAACGGATAAAACAGCGGAAACCGAAGCGTCTTCGCATCCAGAGCGAATTACGTCAATTTCAGCTTTACCGCCCATTAAAAAACCCAACGAACCTACTATTATCGATTTGCCGGCTCCTGTTTCACCGGAAAGAACATTAAAGCCCGAACGGAAAGTAAGCGTGATAGAATCAATTAACGCGTAATTTCTGATCGACAGCTCTTCAAGCATTTCTATCTCCTTCCGTCATAGATGGAGACCAGAAAAGTTTTTTTCTAAGCGCGGAATAATACGCGTAACGTCCGTTAAAAATAAGCTGCGCGCTGAACGGCGCCTGTTTAATGTAAATTTTATCACCGCATTCAAGCGGAAAAGTGTCCTGCCCGTCAACCGTTAAAAGCACTCCCGATCTTTGCTTATCCGCGACAGTTATCACAATTGTCTGGCGCGCCTGAAGCACTAAAGGTCTTGATGAAAGCGCGAACGGGCAGATCGGATTCAAAATTAAAGCTTCCATTTCGGGGTCTAAAATCGGTCCGCCTGCCGCCAGCGAATACGCGGTTGAGCCTGTGGCAGTCGCCACGACAAGGCCGTCGCACCTGTAAGAGCCTAAAATTGTGTTTGTTTCCTGTATCTGTTCGTTTGAATCAGGCTCCAAATGAACGTCGAGCATGATCAATTTTGCGATTTCCGTGTATGAAATAACAGCGTCATTAAGGCAGATATTTTTATTTATAGTTTTTGAACCGCGCTCAACATGAATATCCAGCATACAGCGCCGCGATATTGTCGCTTCTCCTCTTTCCCATTTTAAATAAACATCAAGCCAGTTTTCCTTTTCCACTTCCGCGATAAATCCAAGAGTGCCAAAGTTGACAGGCAGGATAGGCACTCCCAAGGGAGCCATATTGCGCGCGATGTATAAAACAGTTCCGTCTCCGCCAAGAGAGAATACAATATCCCATATACCGGAAGGCACGGAGGCGGGCTCTTCTTCCACCGCGAATATTTCTACCTGCGCTCCGCGTTTTGACAGCTCGGTTTTTATTTTTTGCGCCAGCTCAGGCGCGTTTTCTTTAAGACGGTTAACAAATAACGCAACTTTTTTACCCATAAGCGCCCGCCTTTATGGAAGGGTCATTATGAGACGTGATACACGTTCCACATCCACGGAACGCAGTCTTGGGTATATAGGAAATAAAACAGTGCGAAGGCATAATGAACTGCTTACAGGGCAGTCGCCGCAAAGCCCCATACCGGCGATTGTATTTTCAAAGGCATTTTCTATTTCTATTTCTTTTTTCTTTGCGTACGCGATTACATCTTTTAACCCTGTTTCCAAAACAAGAGAAAAAGAATAATTGCAGTATTCGTAAGAACTTTCGGATCTTGAGTCAATAACCGGGATAAAACGTTTATGTTTTGTCCTTGACGCAAGCGACAAACCCGCCTGCTGGTAAACCTTCGCAATATCCATTCTTCTGTCGATATTTTTTTGCGCTTCTTTAAACTGAACAATCGCAAGAGCGGAGTTAATATCGGGAAGACAATATTCATTCGCGATACCGGCAAAACTGCGAAGAGCGGCGCTGTCTTTCCTGTTCATTGAAAACAGAAGCGCGCCTCCGCCTGATGTCAGCATGTCTCTTTCTTCAAGTCCAAGAATACAGAACACTCCGCCGATATTCGCAACAGGCTCTTCTTTTTCTTTTTTATTTTGTTCAGTTTCTTGCTTGTCTTTCTTAACGTCTGTTTTAAACCAGCTTCCGTAACTCTGCGAAATGTCTTCGATAACAGGAAGCCCAAGTTCGGTTATTGAAAAAACATCGGGAACAAAACCCAGAGTATGATGAAGGACTATGGCGCAGGCTTCCATGTCGGACGGTTTTTTAGCAAGAACATTTTCGATTAATTCCCTTGACATACACGGAAAATCAAATGTCACATCACAAAAAAGAGGCTGTAAATGTAAATCGTTTAAAACCTGAAGATAATACTGTGGAGAAAGAGCCGAAATTACAACAGCCTGTCCCGGTTTCGCTTCCAGAGCCTTAAGCGCGGTATGAAGAGCGACAGCGGGGCTTCTAAGGGCAAGCGCGTAATCAAAATGAAGCTGTTCTTTTGCGGTTTGAATTAAAAGCCTGCCCCGGTCTCCGGGACCGATTCTTTCTTCCACCATCGCGGTTAGCACCGCGTCCATTTCCTTGCGCCTGATTGTGGGAGAATAAATTTCGATTTTCATGTTAACAAGAACCTGCCTGAGATTTTTTACTTACGCAGATCTGCAATTTTTTGAAGTTCTTTCGGGTTGAAGAGATCTCTAATTTCAAGAAGAATAAGATACCCCTCTTCCTGATGAACAACCCCTTCGATATATTCTGC